>JAJRQS010000019.1 GCA_024280135.1 Bacteroidota bacterium
GATATCTTAATTCCAGCAGCGATGGAAAGTGTGATTCACAAAGGCAATGCAAAGAAAATTAAAGCCAAGTTAATTGGTGAAGCTGCTAATGGCCCGGTAACATTTGAAGGGGAAAAAATCCTTTTGAAGAAGGGGGTGATGATTGTTCCAGATTTCTTTTTGAATGCAGGAGGTGTAACAGTATCGTATTTTGAATGGTTGAAAAACTTGTCTCACCTTCGTTTTGGACGGATGGAAAAACGTTTTAATACCAATACTTACCAAAAATTAGTAGATTTTGTCTTGAAATCAACAGGTAAAACGATTTCCAAAAGAGAAAGAGAGTTTTTGACAAAAGGAGCAGATGAGATTGATTTGGTTCGTTCTGGATTGGAAGAAACGATGATTACGGCCTATAAAGATATACGAAGCGTATGGAAAAGACGTTCAAAGGTAAAAGACCTACGAACAGCTGCCTTTATGGTATCGCTTGATAAGATAGCCAATGATTATATATCGATGGGTATTTTCCCTTGATTAACATTAAAAGCACCGATAGATACTATCGGTGCTTTTTTTTTCGTTCTTTCTTGGTTTTGAGCGCCTTTATTTGTTCCTTTGCTCCCTAATTGAAAACTTAAATACATATGTCCGAAAAAATTGACAAAACAGATCTTAAGATCTTAAAAATACTACAAGAAAATAGCAAAGTAACAAACCTTACTTTATCTAAGAAGATAGGTCTTTCTCCTGCTCCGACCTTAGAAAGAGTAAAAAAACTGGAGAGTACCAATGTTATTGAGTCTTACCATGCGCATGTTAACATGAATAAGATTGGTTTGAATGTAACCACTTTTGTTTTAGTTTCTCTTGCCTTAAGAAAAGAGAATTCTCTAAAAGAATTTCAAGACACCATTATGTCTATCGAAGAAGTTACAGAATGTTATATCATTACTGGGGAAGCAGACTTCTTGCTAAAGATTGTTTGTAAAGACATCCCAACGTACGAAGAGTTACTCTTTAAGAGATTATCCAAGATCGTAGGTATAGAACGTATGAAAACCTTGATGACTTTATCTACGGTTAAAGACTCAAAAATCTTACCATTTGAATATGAATAAGCGACTGCAATGAAGCAGTCTATTCTTTGGCAAATATCCAAGCACAATTCAAGTTTAAGGCCTTCCTATCTATTGGGAACCATTCATATTGATACGCCATTTGCTTTCGAAAATATGAAAGTTTATGAAAAGCTCATCAATTCTTGTGACGCCTATGCTGGTGAATCTGATTTAGACGAATTACGAAGTATTTCTATTCCGGGTCAGATGAGTGAAGCCTATTTGACGATGTATCAGGATACCCTTTCGGAAAATCAAATACAGCATCTTGAGCGATTTATAACTTCGAACATCCCTACCTTAGTAGATGGATGGGTATATTTGCACCCGATGTTATTGCTTTCGCAAATAGAAGCTTCTATTATTGGGAATGGGCACCTCGATCCTTTAGATGTTGCTTTATGGGAGTTTGCAAAGGAAGAAGGAAAGGTAATGCTGGCAATAGAATCCGCTTCCATGCAGCATGATATCTTTAAGAAAATAAGCACAAACGATTCTTTTAGAAGTATAAAAAAGGCTATTTCTAATCTTCCTCCCTTACGGAAAAAATACCGAAAACTGGCTCAACATTATCAAGAGCAAAACATCCAAGCATTATATAAAACGACCAAGAAAGAAATGGGTAAGCTCAAGCACAAAATGATCTATGAACGGAATATCTTCATGGCAGATCGAATTGAGGTATTAGCTGATGAGCAATCTACCTTTATCGGTATTGGGGTAGGTCACCTTTCGGGTGCAAAGGGCGTTTTACGTTTGTTAAAGCAGAAAGGCTTTCAATTAAAGGCCATGTCGTAGAAATCAATGTTCGGTTAATGGCCTCTGCCGATACAGGCAGGCACGGATGACGCAGATTGGGAGGGGTTTTGGCAGATTTTAGACTCAAAAGCCACTATTGTTATTATTATCGAGTTAGTCTTCTAGATGATAAGTATCAACATGACTCTTGATAACGGCTTTCATTGTCTCGATACCCATTTTCATCCCTTTAGAATTGTTATTAATGACAATATCTGATCGGTCGATATAAGGCGCGATGTATTTTTCGTAGGTGGGTAAGACATGATTTTCGTAGCGATAAAGCACATCATCCAAAGGATAATTACGTTCGATTTGGTCCCTATTAATTCGACGGATGACTTTTAGATTTTCTTTAGCTTGTACAAAAACTAAAAAGTCTAGCATTTTTCTAATCTTTTCAAGATGAAAGACAAAAAGTCCTTCTACAATAATAACTGGAGCGGGCTTGAAAATAAGTTTCTTTGGTGTTTTTGCTTTGTTGTTGAATGTGTATTCTAATCTTTCAACCGCCTCACCTCTCAATAAAGCTTTGATATCTTCTTTAAAAGCATCACTGTCAATAGAACTAGGCAAGTCAAAATTCTCTACCCCTTTCTTATCCTTTTCTTGCTTTTCTCTTGGAAAATAATAATCATCTTGTGAAACAATACACAAATCTGTGTCTGCAAAAAAATCACGTAATATATTTACTAAAGTCGTTTTTCCAGAGCCGCTTCCTCCCGAAATCCCTATGACAAATGGTTTTTTGCTGTTCTTCATATCGGGCTCAAAAGTACAACTTTTTACCACAGGAACAAAGCTTAGAAGAATTTATTTGTTATTCAGATTAAACGCGCGAAGAGTCAACCCGCTAAATCACATAAAATACACCAAAATTAAAATGATAACCGAGAAGCCTTTCAAAATTTTTGACGTACTTCTGATTGTTGTATAGTGGGGTCAAAGACCTTTGAAATCTGGAAGAGAATCCAATATGTTCATTGAAATAAAAACTCACTCCAATAGTCCAGCCAATATCAATTTTATTAAAATTCTGAATTTCTTTATCGTAGTGATAATTGGTGACCGTTGGATTGATTAAATAGCCAAAGGCCAATCCTGCTTCGGCACTGACTCGATGATAGGATGAGCCATCTTCGTATTCTTGCTTCCAGTCTTTGAAATGAAATAATAGGGGTACTTCAATGTAGGGCGTATTAATTGAATAGGGGGCAAAATTATCTCCTAGCTTGGGGTTAGGCTTTCGTTGACTGCCCCTCTGACTATAAAGCATATCAATGGTAATCATAGATTTTTCCGAAAGGTAAAAACCTCCTCGAATCCCTGCAACCAAACCTACTTTATTAAAGCCTCCTGCCTGGTCTCCATCAATTTGAGAAGCATTCATGCCGACAATGAGTCCACCCATAAATACTTGGTCTTGCGCTTGAATCTGGTAGGAGATGAATATGAAAAGTAGAAAAGAAAATTGTTTCATGATTGTATTTTAGTGACAAATATAGTTTTTTTGCGATAAGTAGAATGCTATATAAATATTCTAGTAGGTCCCCAGCTTTCATACTTTCCATGCCTCGTTCTTCGGCTACATCATCTCCTGCCAAACCATGATGATAGACAGCCGTCATACAGGCCTCCAATGGCTCATAGCCACGTGCTAAAAGTCCAGTCAAAAACCCAGTTAAAATATCTCCAGTTCCGGCCTTTGACATCCCGGGATTACCCGTAATATTAAAATAGCAATTTCCATTTGGTGTCGTAATACAAGTATTAGCACTTTTAAATATTACAAAAACATTGTACTTTAAAGAAAAGGCCATTTGTTTATCCAAACGCTCAAATCCATTGTCCCAAGTAGAACCCAATAAACGTTCAAATTCTTTTGGATGTGGCGTTAAAATAGTATTCTTAGGCAGTTCTAGGAGTAGTTCTCTATTTTCCGAAAGGATGTTTAAGGCATCCGCATCTAATACAAGCTGGCGATTACTTTGGAGGAGCTTGCGCAAAAATTTAACAGTCTCAATATGTTTGCCCATGCCTGAACCAATACCAATAGCCGAGTATATGGTCATAAATATTGGTGTCATTGCTAAATATCTATCTGATGTAGTTGCAAGTAACATGGCTTCTGGAGCTCCTAGTTGCAAAATGGTTTGATTACAAGAAGGGGACAAAACGGTTACCTTGCCGCATCCGCTTCTAAGTGCAGCTTGGGTACATAGCAAAGCCGCTCCTGCCATCCCATATTGACCGCCAATAATCAATGCACTACCGAATGTTCCCTTATGGGAAAAACGCTTGCGCGGGGGGGGAGGTACAATGTCAAAAGGAGTGATAATGTGTAAGTTGGATGGTGTTTGTTCTAGTACATCTTCCGAGAAAGATAATGGGGCATATATCCAACGACCTAGGAATTGTTCATTTTCTGGAAAGAAGAAACTAAGCTTCGGTGCTAAAAACGAAATAGTACTAGTGGCCTGAATGGCTGTACCTTCTGTAGCGTAATCAGCAAATAGACCAGAAGGTAAATCAACGGCTACAATATCAAATCCTTCTTGATTAATGCGATTGATCACGGTTGCCCAATACCCTTCAATAGGTCGGTTCAAGCCAAGCCCAAATAGTGCATCAATGATGACTGGTTCAAGTAAATCAAGGTCTGCACTTTGAAATAGTTCTATGAAAAGCTTATCTATATCCTCACCCTCTTGGAGGTCATAGATATTTATTTTATCGTGATTGGGTAATCTAGATTTCATGGTTGTAAATGCCTCAGTCGGTTTTCCTATAGCTAATAAAACAACCGAAACATCATAACCAGCAGCACTTAATATCCGAGCGATTACTAGACCATCTCCACCATTGTTACCAGTCCCACAAAAAATAGTAACTGGCTGCTGTACGCCATAATCTGCCATAAAATACTGACTGAATACATCTCCAGCTTCTTCCATGATCTCAATTTGACTGATGCGCTGGCTGGAATGATTAAAAGTTGCTTGTTCTATTTGTTGGATTTGGTTGGCATTGAATATTCTCATTTGATTTGTCTTTGAAGTTCTGCACAAATATAGTGTTTTTGACTGATATATTGAAATGCATATGACCTTATTTTTTTAAGAGAGGACATGCCAGCCTAAAATATTTATTGGATTTTTTAACAGTGATGAAGGTGAATTAGAGAATAGATACGTTTGAAGAAACCATCAAAAAATAAAAACTCTTGAATTCGTGGCAAATAAAAACGGTATAGCGGTGTTAAGGTGTTAGGGTTTTAAGGTGGGTGCAATTAGAAAAAAAGCGTGCATTCGGGCCTGTTTTCCTTGCGTCAAATGTTGTGGTAATTTAAAAAAGAAACTACCTGGTTATGCACTGAATTTTTAATTAAGCTTAAATGTAAAAATATTGTTATATATTTGTTTTTAAATGCACTCAAATGGCTAAAAGAACACAACTAAGCTTCGCTTCCTTTAATTTGTATAATTTGAATTTACCAGGTCATTCGATGTATCGAAACCAAACTGGATGGAAAGAAGCAGAATACCAAAAGAAGATTGATTGGGCTGCCGAAATGGTTAAAGATATTGATGCGAGTGTGATTGGGTTTCAGGAGTTGTGGAACGCAAAAGCATTGAAAGATGTGTTTAAGGCAGGTGGATTATACAAAGATTATGATTTGTTACTGCTTCCTCAGCATAATGGCAAAAGTATAGTTTGTGCGGCAGCAGTCAAAAAGGGCTTGTTGGTCGGACAGCCAGAGTGGATTAAATCTTTTCCAGAAGCGTTTAATCTAACCAGCAAAGGAGACGATATCCAAACAGCCAAAATCTCTGTAAACATCAACCAATTTTCAAGGGCAGTCTTGAAGTTTGTAATAAAGCCTCGAAAAAAAGGTATGCCTATAATGGTCTATGTAGCCCATCTCAAATCGAAAAGACCGACGGAAGTATATCGAGAAAATTGGTTTAAAGAGGATAAAGCATATTTTAAGAAACATAGTAATGCTCTCGGGTATGCAATTTCTACCATTCGAAGAACAGCTGAGGCAGCTGCACTGCGAATGATGATCGTAGATGAAGTAAAGAGTACAGAAAAACCGCTTGTTGTGTTGGGAGATCTGAATGATAGCCAAATGAGCAATACCATGAATATTTTGACTGGCCAGCCTAATTATTTGTTGAGTGGATTGTCACAAGGAGGGAGCGACACAGGGTTGTATGCAGTAGGCACGCTACAAGAATATCGGAGTTTGCGAGATGTATATTATACGCACATCTATCAAAATACGAAATCATCACTAGATCATATATTGGTTTCTCAAGAATTTTATGACAATTCTAGGAAAAGGGTTTGGGCTTTTTTAGGCATGGAAGTGTTTAATGACCATTTGAATAATGATAAACA
>JAJRQS010000371.1 GCA_024280135.1 Bacteroidota bacterium
GCAAGCTTAAAATAATGAGTAAAAGAAAATTAGTTTAACTCATCAATCGCACGTTGTAATACTTCGTCTGTATCGGTTACTTCTTCATCCAACCAAACCTCAATGTCAGGATCAAAACCATCATCTAAATGAAGTCCATCATTATCAATAAATTCACTAACAGAAAGTGCATACACCCATCCATTTGATAAATATCCATTAGCAACGCTGCCACTTCCTCCGCCTGTACGACTTCCAATAAAGGTAACGTTAGGGATGGGATTTGTCTGATAAATAAAAGTAGTGGTCGCACTATAACACAATCCGTTTGTCAATATTATAATGGGTTTTGTGTAAATCAGTCCATCTTCAGCTGGTTTATTCGTAGCTGGGCTATCTGAAAAATCAAATGGACCCGTTTTAAACCTTTCAAAACCCGTTTTTATCTCGGTTTTTGTCAAATGTCTAGCTAACCTAGAAGCCGCAGCCGGATCCCCACCTGTATTGCCCCGTACATCAATGATGAGTCCTTTTGTATCTTTTAGATTCGTCAACATATCTACGATTTCAGTTTCAGGTAGTTCCTCGTTAAATGTAGAGATGCTCACATAACCAATATTATCTTCTATTTGTACATAAGCAGCTGTCCCTTTCATAAAAGGGATAATCTCTGTGGATTTAATCCTATTAAGGTGATTGACCAAGATCTCAATATTGTAATTTTCTGGAGCACCTTTTAAGATATCATAAGTTTTAGTAGAATCTCTACTTAAATCCTTTAGGCTGGTGTGCCCATCCCGCAAGGTTAAAACCATGTCACCAAGTATTTCAAATAATTCTTCTTTAGAAGTATTGTCTGTGACCATCTTGCGCTTAGCTTCTCTAAGTGCTATCCAATCTACTTGTTTGAAATCAAACATTGCGTATTTATCAAGATAGATATTCGAAAATTCGTCAAAGACTTCAAGTGGTTTGGTCCCATCAGGTCCTGATTCTATGAATGCCTTTTCACAAGAAGAAAAGAAAAACAGAGCGAAAAGAAGGCTATAAATTGTGTATTTCATTTTTATTATTTTTGAATGCTAAAAAGCATTGAATGATTAAAGTTACTTGGTTCTGTTTTTACGCATACCAAATTTAAATCCGAAGAAAAATTTCACCAAATGGTTTCCATTTACATATTGCCCATGGGTGTAGGGATCGTATGCTTTCACTTGCCATTCATACACACCTCCCCAATTTACACGATGTCCGTGTTTAATCAGTGAAATATTGGTTCTAAGGTTATGAAAGACGCCAACAGGCTTGACCCCGCCATACTTGTATGGTTTTAGGGTCACATCGTCATCATAATTAAATTTACCTTCCGTCAAAAAACGTTGTGGCGCTGAAAAGGCGTATCCATCACTTTTTTTGACCCAAGAAAGCAAGCCAAGGCTAAATTCGCCCCCAAGCACCCAGTTTCTATCCCCCATTGGCCGTTCGGCTTTTGCCATTGCAGCTAGTGTATGTACAAACAAGAAAGTACTCGTATTATTACCTAACTCATTAGACAGTCTCAGCGTTCCAGACGTCTCTAAATTTCCTCCAACGTAGTATTTATTTTTACCCGTATAAGGAAGCCCTTTCAGCCAAGTAATATCGTTTAATGCCTCAAAAACTTGAGCAGAACCTCCGCCTTTCTGCGCTAAAATATTCGCTCTTCCTGCCAAACTTACTTTCAGATAATTACTACTTCTTTTGCTAAAGCCTAGTTCAAACCCACCGCCTATACCGGAAAATCCCGTCAAGGACACTACTTGATTCTGATGCGAGCCAAATCCAGGCCCGACACTAATGAATACTTGTTTCTCTACCCCCGTTATGGGTATAGATACCGCTCCTTCGAGAGAGCGGGTGCTTTGTGCAGATAGCAGGGTCGAAAAGACCATCGCAAAAGCAACGACAATTGCATTTTTTTTCATAATTTAGGTTGTTTTGACCAAACAAGATTTAGTTTAGCTTTGTGTGTTTAAGAATTTGAGCAAATGTATAGTATAAGAATCTTTACAGGTTGTAAGAAAAAAACAAAAGAGGTAAAAAGCACGATTTTAGACAACAAAAACACGATTTAAGACCGTGTTTCCTCGTTTATTTCCGGACTTGTTTCTTAAACTCTCCAGGAGAAACTCCAGCAATCTGTTTAAATGCCATAAAAAAGGTGGCTTTAGATCTAAAACCAGCTTCTTTGGCTATTCCTAATAAATTGAGGTGATCATTCGCGGAGTCACTTAAAAGACGTTTGGCCTCTTTGACTCGATATTCGTTAATAAATCTATTGAAATTCATTTGGGCATTTTCATTAATCAATAATGATAAATCCCGTCTTGAAATCAATAAACGCTTTGCAAGACCCGGCAAGCTCAATTTTGAGTTCTTATAAAGTTGTTCTTTCTCCATCATCTCTAAAAGTTGTTCATACTGCTTCGTATGCTCTTTGGGCGGTACTAGTTGGTTCAAATCTTGCATTGGTGATACAGAACTTTTGATATTTAGTGCTTCTGAATCTCTAGAATCTTGTAGGATGGCCGGCGTTGCTTTTTCTTGGGGTGCAATTAGGGAAACAGATAATGTTTTTTGGCGCAAGCCCGCCACCCCAATCCAATAAATCAAAACTACATTAAAAAAGGACATCAGTCCATATAGTATCTCTTCATTAAAGAGGGTCAAATAGATGGGATACAGCAAAATCAAAACGCAAAAATAAACCATCAAAAAGATTGTCATCTTCCTAGTCAAGTTGAGTTCAAGCCATTTTGGGGTAAATTTCTCCAACTCCGCCATAAAAGCAGAAATCTGACGAATTGAGAAATATAAAACAGTCAGCGAAAATAAAATTCCGACAATGGAATAACCATAGATAATAACATCATAATAATCA
>JAJRQS010000372.1 GCA_024280135.1 Bacteroidota bacterium
GGTGTTTGGATTTCAACAAGACAATCTTTGGGTGGAGTGACTACAATTTTTTCCTTAGTCTTTTTTGATTTTTCTCCTTTGAACGCCTTTAGAACTACTTGGTAATTGCCTGATTTGACGTAATGATGTGTTGGATTGTGTTCGGTAGAAGTGGTCCCATCTCCAAAATCCCATTCATATCGATCTGCTTTTTCAGAAGTGTTCGTAAAAGTCACATCTGCTGGAGCGGTTACTGTTTTAGTAGAAGCTTTAAATTGTGCCACAGGCTTTGCGCATGAGACCATAAAAAATATCACAAGGATAAAAAGTAATTTATTCATTTAGTTATTTTATTTTTGAACGGTTGATTGGATGTCATCAAAATATTTAATGGCCAATATGGTCAAATATTTTTCTTTCTCTTCTTCGCTTCCGCTAAATGATTTTGCCTCTGTCCAATGTGGCCAACCCTCCTCGTCTAGCTTGTCAAAGACATAATATCCATCACGACTCATCAGCTTGCAAATGGCAACATGCAATAAACATTCTTTTTCATCTTTCGAAAAATCTTCCCTCAGTTGTCCCAATTCTTGAATGCCAACCAACACCATAACCTGATTAAAATCTGGGAGTTGCTCCAAATTTAAGGTATCCTTCACAAAATGCCGGATACGCAGCCATTCAAAGTCTAATTGCCAGTCTTCCATTTTTCATTAGTTGGAGAGCAAAAGTAGGGATTTTTTTGGTTTTAAAACACTCTTTTTGCTTGGTTAAACGGGCTCCCTTCGTTGTCTGGTATATAACATCAACTTTTATTGCTCTATGCCCCTTATTCGATTTCCATTAATATCCCACTAAAAATCGCTTTTCAGAGGTTGAAGTGATCTTTCCCGTAAAATGAATCATTCGACTATTGGGTAGTTGCCGACATTGAATAGCGATCGTTTTTATTTTGGCTTTTTGATCGTCATTTGCATGAAAAGGCAAATAATCTAAAAGGGCTGGGTAGGCTTGGATATTGGATTCAAAATACAAAAAATATTGGGTGCGCGTATAGTCCATTTTTGGCAAAATAGGCTCGGTAGAAAGGGTCAGTGCCTGGGACGATGGAGTCGCATACAATGTGAGCAGTGGAAATCCTACATATCGTACTTCCCTATTTATGGACTTTATCATACCGACAGACTTAGCATAATTGTACAGGGTACTATCTCGACTTGAAAATTGAATAATGGTTTTGGGTTTAATACTTTTTTGAGTGGTGACTTTTTCAATTTTATTAAAGTCGTCATCATATTCATACGTAACAATTGAATCTATACTTGACTCAATAGAGGGCACTTGAATACTGACCGTTCCATCCCAGTATTGCAATACTGTATCCCTCGACATACTCGTCCATTTAGAAAAATCTCTAGTAGGGATATATTCCTGAATAAAATCAGCAAAACCATTCTTCCTCCAATCAAGGTTTGCCCAAAAATTAACAACCTGTCCACTTTTAATAGATGCCTGTTGCTCGATTGGGAAAACAAATTTAAACGGAACATCTCCTTCAATATTAAAAGCACCCTTTAAAAAATCTGCATACAGCAAAACAGGTTTGTTATTTGTCAACGCACTGGGTTTATGCCAAAAACGAACATGGTGTTGGCTCAATTGGGTTTTAGCTACTAACTCCTTGGGTAGTTTTTTAACCTCCTTTCTCCATAAGAGATTCTGCATATTAATTTGAATAAATTTGGCTTGATTCTCTTTTGCGAAAGCCACTGTTATTTCATTTTCTGACCAATGATAAAAAAAGTTTTTCTTTGAATCAAAGACGAAATTATTATCAATTTTGATAAACGTTTTTCGCGCAAGCAAACTATCTGCATAGGCACTAAACTTTATCCCATTAATCGGTATCGGAGCAGAAAACCAAACACTGGGTTGATTAGCTTTTGTAAAAACAACTAGATGACGTGGAATACTCAAACCCTTTGACGGAGTGTTCTCATCCTGCTCATCATCGTCTTCTCCAAATGACCAACTTAGATCAATGCCACTAAAGGGATGGGCGATAAAATCCCAAAGCAAGCTATGCTCAATGGCTCGTAAATCAATGTCTATCAACATGTTAGCATCAGACAAAACAACTTGCGTATAAACAAATTCTTTTTTATATCGCCACCAATAAGCCCCACCCAATAAAAAGGCAAGTAATAGAATAGCCCAAAAAAATCTTTTCAAGAAGCGCATTTTAGTCTAACTGATAGATCTGATCTCCTAAATCAAAGAAAGCTTTTAGTGCGTTTGCAGATTTGCCTGTTGTTGTGATTCTTATAGAAGAGGACATTGTATTTCCTTTAACCCTAGAAGTCTTAAAGTCCGCTGACTTGAAACCTGACTGAAAGAAATCTAATACAGTCGCCAATTCTCTCGGCAAAGAACCTTCTGGTATGGCCGACATGATCCTGTCGTTATTTGCATAAAAAATAGCACTTTGTTTTTTGGCCATTTTTTTATGCTTCCGCGAAATCGGTCCTTTTTTTCCAGCAGCAATATCTCGCGCTTGATACTCAGAAGAAGCCAAAAAGAAAATATCATCGTGTAATACAAAATAAACCTCCATCGGATTACCTTTCAAATCTAGTTTGAAAATATTTCCAGGTTCCGCCAGTACGGTTTTGTACTTAATACCTATCCTTAACATTCTTCTAAAGAAATCCATTCGTTCAGTAGATGCCATGAAGAGGAATTCTGGCATCGGTTCTATTCTTGTTTTCTCTACTTTCTTAGAATTAAACTCATCGTCATACTCATAGGAGGTATATTTTATTTCCTTATCCACAACATCTGAAACAACAAATAGTGCATCTCCTTTAATCAACTCTCCTATCTCTTCCGCATCTAATAAAATTGACGCTAGCTCTGCACTCAAAGCCGCTTCCTCTGCATATTCTGGGATGATTTTTTTTACGATGCTACTGATAAAATCAGGATAGACATCAATCGAATTTTCCGTATTCATAGCAAAACCGAAGTAACCCAAAGCTTTGTCACCGTCAAAATACTTGAAGAAATTTTTATTAAATTTTCGCTTACCCATAGACTTATAATAGCCTGCCACCTCATCCGTCATGACGGTTTTTATTTTCATTTCGACGTGATCTTTAGTCAAAAACAGGTTTGCTTTCATTTCTTTGATGCCCGAAGCTTCAGGTGAACCTAAACGACTTGCTAA
>JAJRQS010000020.1 GCA_024280135.1 Bacteroidota bacterium
GCAGGGCAACAGTGGTGCGAAGACAATAATTTTGCGGGATATACAAGTTATTCTTCTTTAGATGATCTGGGTTATTATTTTCCAATTTTTAAGGACTTGGTTGGATTATTGGATCAACATGTAGCGGCATTTGTGGAAGACCTTCAGTTTGATTTGGGAGGCAAAAAGATTGCATTGGATTCTATTTGGATTAATATTCTGCCTGAAGGGGGTATTCATACTTCTCATCTGCACCCGCATAGCGTGATTAGTGGTACGACCTATGTGGCAGTGCCTAAAGGAGCGAGTGCGATTAAGTTTGAAGATCCGCGTCATGGAATGATGATGGCTTCACCGATTCGTAATGCAGCTGCTAGAGAGGAAATGCGCAGTTTTGTTTATGTACAACCCAAAGTCGGTGATGTGCTGCTTTGGGAAAGCTGGCTCCGACATGAAGTGCCTATGAATATGTCCGAAGATGAACGCATCAGCGTTAGTTTTAATTACAGTTGGGTCTAGGATTATTCTACCGATAACCGACCAGTATAATGGGCACTTTCGGTGTTGATTTTGATGATGTAAACTCCTTTCGGTAAATGGCTGGTTGCAATCGGTTCACCAGAAAAGATAGTTTTCTGCATAGATAACTTTCCTGTAATATTAAAAATAGATAGGCGCCCTCTTGTTGTGTTGCTTTCGCCAAAAATAGGTTTAAATATGTCTTTAGTGGGATTGGGTTCTATTTTTAATTCTAAAGTAGGTTTTATACTTTGGTAGGTGCTAACGGGTGAAGTAAGATTGGTCTGGAAAGCCGTAATTCCGCCTCGTTCATTACCGATGATTAATTCTCGATGTCCATCATTATTCAAGTCTATAAATTCTGGGTAAATAGTACCGCCATCTTTAATGGTTCCATAGTCTTCGGTTACTTTCGTAAAGGCCGTATTGAGGTTGTTTTCGATATCTGTGTACTCATATATTTGACCACTTTGACTACCGACAAATAACTTAAAAATGCCGTTTTCTTTCCATAGTCTGGGGACACTATATCCCGTGACGCTTCCTGCTTTTCGAGTGTCAATATTTCCCCAAAATGGGCTGTTTGGGGAAATTGCCTGGTCACTATTGAAATCGGGACTACCAGCCGAACCGATGTTTTTGAATAAGTTGACATTGCCATTTCTTTCGCCAATAATGATGTCCGTCAAACCATCTTCATCCACATCTACGATAAAAGGAGTCGCCACCAACCCAATATCTATATTTTTGAACGGAAAGATGGCTTGCGCAAATTGCATCGGCTGATCGGCTTCTGCTGTGTTTTCAAAATAATACATCCCCCCAAGGTATTCTCCTACCAATAAGTCTAAGTCACCATCGCCATCTAGGTCTCCAAAATTGGGTGTAAAATTCCAATGTTCATTAGATTCTGCTTTTAACGAAAGGAAGTCATCATCGACTAGCTCAAATTTCGGAGTGTTGTAAGAGCCCACATTCTTGTACAGCATTAAGCGACTATCCAAAGCTCCAGCTGGATCAAAAAAAGTGCTATTGCCAATGACCATATCATATAATCCGTCTCCATCTACATCTGCAAAAGTAGGGTAGGCACCCGTTCCAAGATCTAACATCTTACCCACTAAAAAATCATTTTGAATGAATTCAAATTGACTTGTATTGTCTATTTTTCTGTAGAGCCAAGCGTTTTCTCTACTTTGAGAAATCCCCCCAGCATTGGGCGAGCTTAGCACATCTTTTTTTCCATCATGATCAATGTCTAATCCGAAAATGCTTGGAAAAACAGGAATTTCAATCGGATGGTAGGAAGGAAATAAAGTGTCTTGGTCAGTCATGAACGCTTTATCGGGCGTTCCTGTATTAAAAAGTAGGACCACATTATTAAAAGAAACATCTCCTAAAAATAATTCTTTTTTTCCATCGAGATTTAGATCCATTGCCAAAAGGGTAGAGCCAGCATGGCGATCCGATATGCCACCGCTTAAAAATGCTTCGGCACAAGTATTGGGGTCGTTACTTAGGGTTATCTTTGTAGATTGACCACTTTCGTAAAATTTGCCCCAACAAGGATCTTCTTTCTTAAAAATCAAAGTATCGTTTCCATACCCTTGTTCTTGCGAAAGGTTTTTAAAATAAACGACATAGCCCCCACTAGAAGCAAAAGTTAAAATGTCTTCGTCGCCATCATTATCAATATCTGAAAATGTCGGTATGTCAATACTGCTGACATATAGATTGATAGGGTTATTGGCACCTTGATAATAGAGCACATCAAAGGTTTGCCCAAATGATAATTTAGTAAAGGCGAGCTTGTTATTTTTCCAGTAGCCTTTATGTACTTCGATACCGGCGACGCCTAGTTGTGTCGTATAAGCAAAAATATCTGGTGCGCCATCTTGATTGTAATCCCGCATGATGGCCCATTTATTTAAACGTGGAAAATATTCTAAAAGATCGGGTGCAAAGTCATAATTCATACCGTTTTGGTACTTGAAACTAGCCATTGCATTGCCACCTCTATCAAATACAAACAAGTCCTCAACCCCATCATTATCCAAATCTACGCCTGAAAATTGTGGCAAATTAAAACCTCCAGCCAAGGCCAATGGTAATTCTTGACCATTTTCAAAAATAGGAAAGGTCGCCCGTTCCAAAGGTTGACCCAATAAAAAGAAGGGAATAATTCCAAAAAGTGCTATAAATATTGTATTCTTGCTCATTGATTTATTTTTTCCGAAAGGAAGAAAGATGGCTACCAAACATTAAAACGAACATGAAGTTTAGACTGTCCTTTTTATTCGCTCTATTTTTACCTTTTTCTTTACTCTTTGCGCAAGCTGATGACTATGTTGTTCAAACCGTAAAGGAACAAGGTAAACATTTTCTACAAATTAAATTCACCGACACTGCCCAAGATCAGACATTTTGGATAAATGGTGAAACCAAGCAATTAAACATTGAAAATGGTCTGGCTAAGATCCCAGTAAAAGTAACGAAAGAAGGTAAATTGTTTGTATTCAAGAAACAGCGGAATATTCAGATTTATCATTTTTCCGAAAGGAAGAACGGGACGATAAGAGCGAAGAAAATCCCACTTTGGTACTCGATTATTCCTCCATTAATGGCGATCATACTTGCACTAGGATTTAAAGAAGTGGTCATTAGTTTGTTTTCTGGTGTATGGGCAGGGGCTTTTATTGCAGGCGGATTGAGGTTTGATTCTTTCTTTTATTTTATCCAAAGTTTTTGGAATACCATCACCAAATATATCCTCCAAGGGTTGAATGATACGGGGCATCTGTCCGTGTTGGTCTTTTCTGTGATGATTGGTGGAATGGTGGCCATCATATCCAGAAATGGTGGAATGGCTGGGATCGTAAAGTCACTGACGAGATATGCTACGACCCCAAGATCGGCTCAGTTTATCACTTGGTTGCTAGGTTTGGCCATCTTTTTTGATGATTATGCAAATACCTTGATAGTGGGTAATACGATGCGTCCTGTGACCGATAAGTTTAAGATTTCAAGAGAGAAACTATCTTTTATTGTAGATGCGACCGCTGCGCCTGTATCCGCCATTGCTTTTGTGACTACTTGGATAGGTGCGGAGCTAGGCTATATAGATTCTGGTTTGGCAGGTCTAACTAACTTTACATCTGATTTGACTCCTTATGCGGTCTTTTTGGCGTCGTTGAAATATTCATTTTATCCAGTTTTTATTCTCGGTTTTATGCTGATGTTGATTCGAAGTCAACGCGATTTTGGGTCGATGTATAAAGCAGAACATCGGGCCAGAACAACTGGGGCTGTATCGGGTACTGCGATAGATCCAGAGTCGGTGGAGGATTTAGACGATATGGATCCTGTAGAAGGAGCTCCTTTGCGTTGGTACAATGCGGCGATACCCGTGTTGACGGTGGTCGGTGTGACCTTGTTTGGTTTGGTTCATACGGGGATGGAATCTTCTGCTGCTTCCCTTGCGGAAAAAGGTATAGTATTGAATACCGGTTCTTGGAGTGAGATATGGGCAAACCTAGGCTTGTTAAATGCAGATACAAATGCGAGTACAGTGGTTAAAATAGGAAAGATTATAGGGAGCGCAGACTCTTATGTGGCCTTGCTTTGGGCATCCGCTAGTGGTATCTTTGTCGCTGCATTATTGACGATTTTTGGTCGAATCATGAGCATGAAGAAGACCATGGAAACGATGGTGGAGGGATTCAAGACGATAATGCCTGCTTTGATTATACTTACTTTGGCTTGGGCTTTAGCGATGACGACTAGTGAATTGCATACAGCTGATTTCCTTACGGAAATGCTGCAAGGGAATGTGTCCCCTTATATGGTGCCAGCCATTATATTTGTCTTAGCAACGGTTATTTCTTTTTCTACAGGTTCTTCTTGGAGTACGATGGCAATCCTTTATCCGATTGCTATTCCGACGACATGGGCCATTAGCCAAGCGGCAGGATTGCCCGCAGATATTAGTTTAGAATTATTATTGAATGTGGTAGCGACTGTTTTGGCAGCATCCGTCCTTGGTGACCATTGTTCGCCTATATCGGATACAACGATCTTGAGTTCTCTGGCGACTCGTTGTAACCACATTGATCATGTACGAACCCAAATGCCTTATGCCCTGACAGTTGGAGCGGTGAGTTTAGCCGCTTGTATGGCGACGGCTTATCTCGGTGGTGGCGGTTGGATTTCTGGA
>JAJRQS010000373.1 GCA_024280135.1 Bacteroidota bacterium
ACATCGCAAAGCCAACACGCCAGTTTTAGGGAAATAGTTAGGGGGAAATGAACTAAGGAAATAAAAAAGGTTTTCAATAAGCTACAACCTACTGAAAACCCTTACTTTATTTGACAGCGGGGCAAGATTTGAACTTACGACCTTCGCCCGGATATATGAAAGCTGAGCTCGACGAGTGACACAAGGCGACACCCAGTTAAGGCTTAAATACAAAAAAAGCCGAACTTGATTAAGTTCAGCTTTTTCGAATTTGGTAGCGGGGGCACGCAACCTTGATTATTTTACCCGCAAAGTAGCCATGCGCAAAGCTGGCTAAAAGGTTAAAATATAACCATATTGAATATAGGGTTTAATTTTGGACAATAACCCTATTATAAGGAGTAATGACCGGCCTAGCCTTAGCGGGCGAAAAGGTGTTTCCGTGGCACTCTGGCTGGTTATTTTTATCACGGTTCCCGAACGGAGGGGAAAATGGCTGGTGAACAAGACGAGTATAATCGTGGACTTAAAAAAGTTACTCAGAATCGTAAAGAGGCAAGTAAGGCGCTTGAAAATGGCAACATTGAGAAAGCACAAGAATGTCTTGAGCATATATCTAGTTTTGAACGTACATGGGGCTTTTTAACATCACAGATTTTTAAAATAAATCAAGATAGAGGTGCAAAAAAGCGTTTTGTTTTCAGAACCGATGTAGAAGCATGGAGGGCTTACGCATCAACTAAACGTACAGAACGTGATCCTCGGCTACCAAAGCTGAGCAACTCAGATATAGCAAAACTCATCTGGAAGGATAAAGATCTCAATAACATAAACGCTAGTGTAACCGTCATAAGAAAAGCACTTTCTCAAAAAATAGATATAAATGAATTCCCTGAAAAAGCTCAAGAATAAAACTATTTTATCCTCCTTTTTTCCTAATTATACAAAGTTGGCCTAAGACCAACTACCACCAGCACCTATTACTATCCTGTATACGTTAAACGTAAAAAACAGGGTGTAACAATGGCAAATCAATTAATTCCAATTACGGTCAACCTCCCCTCTCAACATTTAAGTTTGTTGCGTGAGATTAAACACGAGCGTGAAATTTCTGTCGCCGTTTTAATTCGCATTGCTGTGCATGATTCGTTAATCGCCAACGGTAAATTGCCGGCACTGAAAAATAAATAATGCTCGAACTTCCGCAACAAAATAAAGCTAAAGCAGAAGAGGCTTTTGAGGTTCTTGAGAATTTCATCGCAGAAATTGTTGCGGCTGAAATTTTAGAAGAAATGAATCACGAGGAAAAGAAAATGAATCATGATGAGTTACAAAAAATCGACAATCAATTACAAAACCTAATTCACAATATTCTAGCTGGCAAAGCTTCAAATCAAAATTTGGAATTTCTTTATAATAATTGCCACATCATTGAACTTGAGAACCATTTCGATAATCTAGAATATTTTAAAAATTATTTTTTCATTGAAATTACAAATTTTAAAACAATGAAAAAAGCTGTCCACCAGCCGAACCTCCTACTCGAAATAAGAAAATGGATGCCAGCTTGTATACGCGTAGTACGTCGTGAACATGCGTCAGTTTTTGTGCGAGCGAGTACGGTCGCCAAATGAATCAAACTGACTTTCTAAAATTCTTTAGCCTCAATAGTAAAAAAATTCAGTACTTTGCTGCCGATGATGAAAAAGGGAAACCCAATCATACTGACCGTGGGGTTAGACCTGATGTTACAAATGGTCAATTAAAATCATTAAACGATCAAGGCTTCGGAATATTTTTCACTGTTAATAAATTTAAAAATGGTGAGCGCAAGAAAAATAAAGTGACTCGCGTTCGTGCCGTATGGATAGAAGATGACACCACGGGAAAGCTACGCGAAAACTTCCCTCTTCCTCCTTCGATCATCGTTAACAGTAGTCCAGGAAAATATCACTATTACTGGCTAACGCGAACAAAAAGATTTAAAGAATTCGACCGTGTTATGCAAACTATGGTTGATAAATATGATTGCGATCCAAACGCTCGGGATATATCTCGAATATTAAGATTACCCGATACTTATCACTGCAAGGGTAAAAAACGACACAAAGTAAAAATAGTTGGTGGTACTTTTAAAAAATATAATTGGGAAGCAATCAAAATAGCTTTCCCACCCGCAAAACAAAAACGCTCCACTCATTCAAATGATTCTAGTGACTTCTCTATTAATAAAGCAGTACAGGCTTTAACAACTACTAAAAATATCCACGGCTCAATGATTAGTCTCGCTATGAGTTGCGTTAATAAAAACATAGACAAAGAAATGTTTAATCAAATGATGCACCTCGCACATTCAAACATTGATTTTGATGCGTGTGACAAAAAACGAGAAAACGATATAGCAAACAGATTTAGTGAAACGCACCTAGATGAATGCTATGACTCGGCTATTAGAAAAAAAGATACTGAAAAGAAACCTAAAAAATTACTAACTAATTTCGACTGGACGGAGGAGTTCACCGTGAGTAAAAAAGAAGCAGAAAAATATGATGACCCAACTTGGCTTTATTCCAACTTAATTATAAGTGGACACGTTGTTGCCATTCCTGCGCCTCCTAATGGCGGCAAAACTACACTTTTTCTTTATATTGCTGCTCAGTTAGTAAAACAAGGTTTAAAAGTTTTTTACGTGAATGCTGATGTTGGTCAGTCAGATGCCAAAAGTATGGTGGTTCAAGCGGAAGAAAATGGATTTAAACTTTTATTACCCGACATGAAAGACGGCCTTTCAATGGGTGACATTGTCAACAATCTCGGTGCGATGAACGAAAATGGAGGGGACTTTTCAAAGCATATTTTTATATTCGACACGCTAAAGAAAATGACTGATGTTATCAGCAAAAACAAGTCTAAGAACCTTTATAAACTATTACGCAGTCTTTCCTCAAAAGGCATGACAATTATTCTCTTGGCTCATACCAATAAATATTTAGACC
>JAJRQS010000374.1 GCA_024280135.1 Bacteroidota bacterium
ACGCGACCAAAGGAAGCAAATAAACGCGACCGAAGGGAGCAAATAAGCGCGACCGAAGGAGCAAATAAACGCGACCAAAGGAAGCAAATAAACGCGACCGAAGGGAGCAAATAAGCGCGACCGAGGGAGCAAATAAGCGCGACCGAAGGGAGCAAATAAACGCGACCGAAGGGAGCAAATAAACGCGACCGAAGGAGCAAATAAACGCGACCAAAGGAAGCAAATAAACGCGACCGAAGGGAGCATATAAACGCGACCGTAGGAAGCATATAAACGCGACCGTAGGAAGCATATAAACGCGACCGTAGGAAGCAACTTCCCGATAAGTGAATAAAAACGCCCGATGGTCGAATGCCACTAGTCTAGCACCCTCTATTTCCTTATCTTTGATATAAATTGGTATTTGAACATATTGAACATATCCAAAATACTCCAATTAACTTGTTGAAGGGCATCAAAGGATGTCCATTTTTACACAACCGGACCGGCTTTGATTGATTGTTTGGCCTTTTAATCGCTGGTTCGGTTTTTTTTATGCAATCCCTTTTAACTACAGTATTGGCATAGTTTTCGTAAACCCTTCTCTTACAAAGAATAAAACTTATAGTTATTTATTGATTTATTTGTACATCTCACTTAACTGTTCTAAATTGTGCTTCTTAAACCAAGACAATGTCCTTATTAGCCCCGATTTCAACAAAAAAAACAAATAGTTTAGTTTTAGGTATTGTAGGCGCCATCATCACGTTGGCGGTCTGGTGGATAGGCGCAGAAGTTTTTTCACGACAAGTGCCTATCGTAGATATTGAATCACGATTGCCCTCTTCGTTGGATAATAGTGTCAATATTGATTCCATCATTGCCTTAGATTCCCTCAAATACGCTAATGCTACTGAGTTCCGGAAGGTATATCCCATTCTGCCTCGCCCTGACCATGTATTCAAATCTTACAAATCACTCTTTGGAGAGGATCAATTGTTTGCCAACGCTTTACATTCTATTTGGCTCAATACTCAAGGATACTTTTGGGCGATTCTTTGGGCCATTCCCCTTGGTTTTATGCTGGGCTTAATCCCGATGATACGGAAGATGTTTAGTGGGCAAGTCAATGCACTGCGTTTTTGCCATTGACAGCACTTGCAGGCTTATTTATGACTTGGTTTGGTATTGGGGATATCATGAAGATTGCCTTTTTGAGCTTTGGCATATTGGTTTATCTATTGCCTATTGTGATACAGCGTATTAATGAGGTGGATTCGGTTTATCTAAAGACTGTTTATACCCTAGGCGCGACGGATTGGCAAACTATAAAGACGGTCTTTTTTCCAGCTGTTTTCACAAAACTAATAGATGACATTCGGGTATTGACTGCCATCTCTTGGACATACATCATCATCGCAGAATTGCTGAGCCGACAAAAAGGTATTGGAGGTGTAGGTGCCTTGATTTATGTCAAAGGCCGTTTTGGTGAAAACCATAAAGTATTTGCCATCTTGCTCATCATTGTATTGATAGGCATTCTCCAAGATCGATTATTTGTTCTTTTAGACAAACGGTTATTTCCTTACAAATATGGAGCACAAAACCCAACAGGCCTGAAAGAATCGAAACTTGGTATCTTTACGATACTGGGTAGTATTGCATTGGCTATTTTTGGTAATTTATTGGCTCCTACCCTTACGGAAAGCATTAATCAAATAGCATGGATCGTAGCCTTATCTGGATTTGTCATATTACTGTTTGGAGAATTTAAAACATGGCGTTCGCAAAAAACAGCTAGCTAGCATGGAAGATACTAATTTTGAAAATATAATTGAATTAAGAAATATTCAGCAGACCTATAATGGTGGTAAAACGGTTATACTTCAAGACCTTGATTTCTTAATTGAAAACAAACCTGCTCAAGGTGAGTTCGCCGTTATTCTGGGCCCTTCAGGCTGTGGGAAGTCAACCGTCTTACGTTATATCGCAGGTCTTCAGAAACCCACCGCAGGAGAAATTCTTATCAATGGAAAACCCAAAGATGAAGCCCAACGGATTAGCATGGTTTTTCAAAGATATAGCTCCTTGCCTTGGATGTCTGTCTTGGATAATGTTTCGCTTGCGCTAAAATTTCAAGGCATTAGTAAAAGTGAACGAGATGAGCGAGCGATGGAATTTATTCAGTTGGTTGGGCTAGATGGGCATGAACATAAATTTGCTCAATACCCTACCCTTTCGGGTGGACAGATGCAACGTGTAGCCATTGCACGAAGTCTTATTTCTAATCCTGAAATCATCTTGATGGATGAGCCTTTTGGCGCATTAGATATTAATACTAGGTTGCAAATGCAAGATTTGTTGGCAGATATTTGGACCAAATTTAACTCTACCATTGTATTTGTGACCCATGACATTCAAGAAGCCGTTTATCTAGGAGATGACATTTTTATCATGAAAAAGGCTCCCTCTAAATTTGTCAAGCAAATCAATATTGATCTTCCTTTGGAACGCAACAGTGATACCAAACGAGAAAAACATTTTATTGAATTGGTTCAATTTGTAGAAGAACAAATGGTTGAAGTAGCGCGATAAGGCTAGCTAATTAACCCTTATAAAAAAAATAACAGCACTTATATATTGGGTGAACTTGATTGCCCTATATCAAGTATATTTGCTTTAAAATAAAGTCATGAAAGAAGCATTATACGGTATATTGGCAGGAGTAGTCATTTTAGGCTTGAAATATCTATTTACAAAAAAAGACAAAGGTGTGACCTGGGAAGAGGGCGGTTTTATGGATATCAAATATTCAAACGAACAAGTTCCTGCACACATAAAGAAAGGTTTGTTTCTAGCTGCCCCTTATTCAATCGTAAGTAATTTGGAAATGAACACCTTAAAGGTAAACTCCATGAATACAAAGGAAGAAAAAGAAAGCTGGAAATCTTCTTGGAATGTAGTTGACCATGATAGTGCCATTACTAATTTAAAGTGGCTTCTGTTAGAAGGGCACAGAATGGATATGTATGAATGGATTAGTATTTTTAATAGTGGCAATAAAGAGGGTTTAACAACCGAAGCCATTGCAACTTTAAACCTACTAGAAAAGGTAAAAAAAGAACTAAATATAAACGGTCAACTTCCTCCCTTTGGTGCATGGGATTTTGCTCGATTAGCAAACAATGCAAGGGCATTCCATAGTCTAGGATATATATCGTCTAAAGAGGCTGAGCACTACTTAGCAGGCGCACTTCGTCAAGCACAACAAGAATACAATTCTTGGGCGGAATATGGGCAAGGTTTCGTCCTCGGTCGAGTCATTTGGTCGGATGCAATCAACCAACAATTTATAGATGTACATCACAAGCTCATGCAAGATAAAAATTCACCTTATCTTTCAAATGATTTTAAGTAATACTATTTAAAAATCCA
>JAJRQS010000375.1 GCA_024280135.1 Bacteroidota bacterium
ATGTTAATTAGTATTAAATTATCTGTTTTTGTGAAACTTCACATAGTGTGGATCAAAATCTTTTAACCGCATACCAATGGCTAAAAGAATATTGAAAAATAAACTGGTGGGGAGTATTACAATTGCTTCTTGTGGGAAGTTAGCTATAATCAAAATGAAAAAGACTAAGTTAATGCCCAAGTAAAAAGCTTTAATCTTTGGATCTCTGACGAGAAAATAATATTTCAGCATAAAATACATGGAAGTGCCTAAGAACACCATGTATATAAATAGACCTACATAACCCAATTCTGCTGCAATCCGAATAAATCCACTATCATGCGCAAAATCTGCCATCCAGGAGTCTGGATTAAATCTTTTGCCCCATTCTCCTATACTTGCAAGGCCCCATCCGAATGGGTTTTCCCGTAAAAAAGGCTGAACAAAGGCTTGGTGCTCTAAACGTATTTGTACAGAAGCGTCATCCGTTGAAAAGGCGGATTGTAGTCTATATATCACTCCACTGCCCGTTGACTTCAACATAAACCCCGTACCTAACACAAAGAAAAAAGCAACCCCCATCATCGTCTGTTTGCTTACCTTTAAAATCAAGAAATAAATAACGCCGACAGGGATTAGAGCGACAGGTGTTCTGGAACCTCCGTAGGCCGATGCTAACATCATCACAATGATAGAAATAGCGCCCGCTATTTTGTACTTACGTTTAAAATTTCCAGTCATTAAGCCAATAATAAAGAAGGAAATATAGACAAATATAATACCCATGGTGGTTGGATCAGAGTATATAGAAAACACCCTGATTCTGCCCCACTGATATATCAACATAAAACGCAGTGGATCAGCCTGTAACCACGCCATTTCAGCATTCGAAAAACCAAACCATTCTTGCTTTAAGCCATATAGCCCAGAAAAGACAACCAAGCCCAGAATGACTTTGACTATATACTTTGCGGAAGCAAAGTCCTTCACGGCATAGGCTGTAATAAAATATATAAAAGTTATCCCAGCCATCGGTCTTACTGCGTATAACCAACCCATCCGAGTAGCCGCGACAGGATTTAACACCGCAAATATATTATACAACATCCAAATAGAAATAACCACTGTGATAGGATGCCTGAAGGGTTCGTAATTTCTTTCTTTTATTAAACGTAGCATCAGACTTATACCTAGTAATAGCAGTAATGCGTCATTAGCGATACCTACAGGCGCGGAAAAAAACTTAGTAATCTCCTCCGTAAAAAAGCCTATTACCAGAATCAAGGTCATTCCAAATCTAAAATTACCAACCACTCCAAGTAACACAGGCAAAGCAACCAAACCTACTAATAATAAAAAGCTATATATGAAACCATACATTGTTGTCACATAAGCCATCAATACTCCTGCCAATGCCAAAAGTAAATAACCCAAAGGATTATTTAGTTTCTCCACAAAAATGGCTTTATTTATAAATCCACCTTGTATTCTATTTGACAAGTTTCCCATATTTTATAAAAAGTATATTTTAATGGCAAAGGCTATCATTGCTAACACGACTATAGAAAAAGCAATAAAAAACTGAGCTTTTTCTTTCACCGGTAGCGTTTCTACACCCCCATACTCCCCTTCTTCTTGTTTCTTTTGTTCTTCCATTTTACACGTTTTAGGCCTTTCGGCTAATCAGTCCTTTAATTAATTTAGGCAAACCTACATAAAACTCGAACATATATTTGAAGATGTTCAAGAAGTTAACTCCGACTTTTTTGTGTAGATACAACTGCTGAAAAACCAACATAATAGAATAACTACAAAGTCCTGCATAAGCAGCCCCTATCACTCCAAATTGGTTAATAAACACAAAAAGTAAGCCCAAGTTCAATAGACCTCCTGCCAATGTATATAGAAAGTTAACTTTTGGCAATCCTATAGAATCCAAAATGGTTCCAAATTGAATAGCAAAAGGAATAATCAAGCCATACCCTACCGTGATCCTCAATATATTAACGGCCTCCATGTACTCTTCACCAGCAATCAACCCTATAATTAATTTTGGAAACAACATCACAAAGATAGCAAATGGTAATAACAATCCGACTATAATACCTACTACACGTTCATACAATACCTTAACCCCTTTCACACCATCCTTTTCCATTGCTCTAGCGGATTGAGGAAAAACAACTCCAGCCGCTGCCATAGCAGGAGCTTCAATCAAATAGGTAATCCGCACCGCTACGTCTTGTAGTGCAGCCGCAGCAGAAGAAAGCAAATCTCCTAAAATCATCACATCTGCTTTTTTATGAATCATGGTCGCTAAGTTTGAACCAAAAACATACTTACCAAAGCCAACTAATTTTTCACCCAAGTCCAGTCTATTTTTCTTGCCCATACAAAATAAGGTCTAACAAAATAAATACTTACTAATGACCCCAAAATAGCCGCAACCAATTGCATCCAAACCAACCCTAACAAATCAATTTCTAGGCCCTTAATCAAATGATAAACATTATACCCAAAGAACAATCCATAACGCACAAAAGTACTCCAAAAAATACCTCTAAAATCAAGATTGGCTTGCTGAATATAATTGACGTTAAAAAAGGGCATTAAGACGATGGTAATAGCTATATATAGCCAAATCATCGGTTGTAAGATGGGTGCGTTCTGCCAAGTGGCTATTAATCCCGCTCCTGGGATCAATAATAGGATGACAGCTATCGTAAAAAGTAAATTTAGGACAATTGAGGCAGTAATGATTTCTCCATGGGTATTCTCGTCTTCTGTCGATAAAAATTTTAGTAGCCCATTTTGTAGGAGACCCGCCCTCGGTACTTCTACAAATGTAGTCACTACCATAAATATTGCCCAAATTCCAAAAGTAGGTTTATCCAATGCTCGAACTAGAATCAATAAAGAACCCATCCCAAACGCCAACCGAGAAAGTTGCTCAAATAAGGAGTAGGCACCAGACTTTAGCCAATAGGATTTATCGGAACTCATAGATTTATTTTAAGAAAATTTTAGTCTAAATTCTTAGGATTCACTCCATTAAGGATGGAACCTAAGTACTTATCACCCAAAGATTCTAAATAAGCTATTGACTCCTTGTCCTTCGC
>JAJRQS010000376.1 GCA_024280135.1 Bacteroidota bacterium
TATTTAAAATTTTACTGGCAAAATAAAAGCTCTAACTTATTGACAATCAACAAAACACAATTAATTATATCAAAAAAACTACCCGATAATTTGGACTACAAATCCAATCTTTTTGGACTAGAATATGGTCTCTCCAAAGTGGATTATAAGTTCAACCCAAGAAAAGGTATTACCTTTCAAATCAATGCGGGAGCTGGTTTCATTACTAGAAAAAAGAATCCTAAAATAACGGAGATCACTATCCCAAACCAACCTGATTTTACTTTTAGTCAGCTCTATGATTCTATTGGTCTGAAATCATGGCAGCTGCAAACTAGCGCAGTTCTCAATACCTATTTACCTATTTTAAAAAATAGTGTTATTGCTATTAGCAATCATACAGGCTGGATCTATTCTCCGATTTTACCCCGTCAAAATGAATTATATCGTATCGGTGGCAATCGTTTGCTCCGAGGATTTGACGAGGAGTCTGTATTTGGTTCATTTTATAATATTAGTACCTTGGAGTACCGATTGATTATAGCAAAGCGATCTTATTTATTTGCTTTTGGAGATTACGCTTTTGTGCAAACACCTACTTATCAACAAAAGCTTGTTACAAATAATCAACTCTTGGGATTCGGTGCAGGCATGAGCTTTGAAACCAAAGCGGGAAATTTTAAGATTAGTTATGCATTAGGTAAAACAGATGTAAACCCGATTGACACTAGATCTTCCAAAATTCATTTGGGCTATCAAAGCTTGTTTTAGGCACGTTCGTTCCATGAACTTGCCCGTTAGTCTAATCGTATGATCTCAAATTTCCACACCGTTCAAATACACGGATTTAATTTGGCTAGCCCCAAAGGAATAAGGGATAGAAGCATAAGAATTAATCTTATTAGTAAGGAAGAAATTAGCTTTTTTTCCGATGGTAATAGAACCCACTTCAGATTCTAAGCCCATAGCATACGCTCCATTAATAGTAGCGGCATTAATGGCTTCCTCAGGGGTCATTTTCATTTTGATACAAGCAGTAGATACAACGAAGTTCATATTCCCAGAAGGGCTAGAACCTGGGTTATAATCACTCGCCAACGCCAAAGCTAATCCACTCTCTATCATCTTTCGAGCAGGTGCATAAGGAATGCCTAAGAAGAAAGAACAACCTGGCAAAGCCACAGGCATGGTCTTAGTTCCTTTTAAGGCAGCGACGTCAGCATCCGTCATCACTTCCAAGTGATCCACAGACAGTGCATCATACTTTATGCCTATTTGGACACCGCCTATTGAAGTAAATTGATTGACATGAATTTTTGGTACTAAGCCGTGCTTTTTACCTCCTTTCAATATCACCTCAGTATCTTCAGCAGAAAAATAGCCTGTTTCACAAAAAATATCTACGTAGTCTGCCAATTTTTCCTTTTGAATAATCGGCATCAATTCTTCAACTAATAATTTTAAATAACCAGACTTGTTATTCTTGAACGCTTGTGGCACAGCATGCGCCCCTAGAAATGTTGCTTTAATTTCAATAGGCATTTCTTCTTTTAATCTTTTAATTACTCGAAGCATTTTTAATTCGGAATCTACTGATAATCCATAGCCCGATTTAATTTCAATGGCTCCTGTACCTAATGCCATTACTTCTTTTAATCTAACCAAACTTTGTGCAAACAAATCATCTTCTGAGGTTTCTGCTAATCGCTTGGCAGAATTTAAAATACCGCCACCCTTCCTTGCAATTTCTTCATAAGATAATCCATTAATCTTATCAACAAATTCGCCTTCTCGTTCACCAGCAAAAACTAAGTGGGTATGAGAATCACACCAAGAAGGTAATATCATTTGACCGTCTGCCTTTACCATCAGATCTACCTCATCTAAATGTACTTTTCCCACATCCGACATTTGCCCAAAATCAGCTATTCTATCATCAACGACCAATAAAAAGGCGTTCTTCAGGGTCGGAAGTGTCTTCATATCGGCTCCAGCAACCAAGCTTGTCGGCTCTTCTCTTACCTGTACTAATTCCTTAATATTAATAAATAAAGTTGTCATTAGAAAAGGTCATTTAACAGGTTATCTTCTACCAAATTCGGTAAAGTTATTTTTAAATTAGGGGTACGATCCATTTCCCGCTTTGCAGCAAAAAGGGCTTCTTTATTTCTTGCCCAACTCCTACGAGCAATTCCATTATTCACATCGTAAAACAACATGGCATTGAGTCTTCTTTGAGCTTCCAATGAACCATCTAGTAGCAACCCAAATCCACCATTTATCACCTCTCCCCATCCGACTCCACCCCCATTATGGATAGACACCCAGGTTGCTCCCCTGAAGCTATCCCCAATGACATTATGAATCGCCATGTCCGCTGTAAACTGGCTACCATCGTATATATTCGACGTTTCTCGATAGGGTGAATCCGTGCCACTTACATCATGATGATCTCGTCCTAATACCACGGGTCCAATTTCTCCTGAAGCAATTGCCTCATTAAAAGCAGTAGCAATTTTTATCCGTCCTTCGGCATCTGCATAAAGAATTCTTGCTTGAGATCCTACGACTAATTTATTCTTTTTTGCATCCTTAATCCAAGTGATGTTATCTTGCATTTGAAGCTGAATTTCAGGCGGAGATTGCTCTTTCAATTTCACTAACACATCATGAGCAATCTGGTCCGTCTTGTCCAAGTCATCTGACTTTCCAGAAGTACAAACCCATCGAAAAGGACCAAAACCATAATCAAAACACATCGGCCCTAAAATATCTTGGACATAAGAAGGGTATTTAAAATCAATATTATTTTCTGCCATCACTTCTCCACCTGCACGAGAAGCTTCTAATAAAAAAGCATTTCCATAGTCAAAGAAATAGGTTCCTTTGGCTGTATGTTTATTGATTGCAGTGGCATGTCGTCGCAAAGAAGCTTGTACTTTCTCCTTAAATAGATCTGGCTCCTCTCTAATGAATCGATTCGCCTCTTCATAATCAATACCAATAGGATAATACCCTCCTGTCCAAGGAATGTGCAAAGAAGTCTGATCGGAACCGACATGAATAAAAATATCTTCTTCATCAAAACGTTCCCAGACCTCTACTACATTACCAATATAAGCAATAGAAACAATTTCACTTTTTGCTTGCGCCAAACGCACTCGGGCGACCAACTCATCCATTGATTCTACTAATACATCTACCCAACCTTGTTCATGCCTTTTACGAGCCGCTTTTTCATTCACTTCAGCACAAACCGTAATACAACCTGCGATATTTCCAGCTTTCGGTTGAGCTCCACTCATCCCTCCAAGACCCGAGGTTAAAAATATTTTTCCAGCAGCATTTTCTTCTTTCGGTAATATTTTACGAAAGGCATTCATCACGGTAATCGTTGTACCATGTACAATTCCCTGCGAACCGATATACATAAAAGAACCAGCGGTCATCTGCCCATATTGGGTCACCCCTAAAGCATTAAATTTTTCCCAATCATCTGGCTTTGAATAATTTGGGATCATCATCCCATTGGTGATAACAACTCTTGGTGCTTCACTCGAAGACGGAAATAAACCCATCGGATGGCCCGAGTACATATGCAAAGTCTGCTCGTCAGTCATGGTGGCTAAGTACTTCATTGTCAGCAGGTACTGCGCCCAATTTTGAAATACTGCGCCATTTCCACCATAGGTAATCAACTCCATTGGGTGCTGTGCCACTGTTGGGTTCAAGTTGTTTTGGATCATGTGCTGAATCGCAGCAGCTTGCAAACTTTGATGCGGATACTCCTGAATCGGTCTTGCATAAAACTCATAATCAGGCTTAAATCGGTACATATAAATACGCCCGAAATCTTGCAGTTCTTGAGCAAACTCGACCGCCAATACTGCATGCCAGTCTTTCGGAAAGTACCTCAAAGCATTTCTTATCGCTAGTTTTTTTTCGTCTTTCGACAAAATATCTTTACGCTTGGGTGCTCTATTTATTCCATCAGGGTAAGCCTTTTTTTGCGGAAGCTCATTCGGAATACCTTGCAATATTTTTTCTTGAAAAGTCATGGTTAAATTTTAATATTAAACTTGAAAAGCTTTCATTTGAACCAGTTTAATCATGGCATCAATATCTCCTTTTAACAATCTATCCTCTTTTAATATTTTTACTTTCTTTCGGATGATGGCAAAATTTTGTTCTAATATTTTTCCCATTTTATTGGGTCTCCTAAATTCCATTGCTTGGGCAGCATACATTAATTCTATGGCCAATATTTTTTCTAAATTACCTAAAACTTGGTTAAATTTTCGACTCGAAATGCTCCCCATTGACACATGGTCTTCTTGCCCTAGTGAAGTTGGAATACTATCCGCAGAGGCCGGGAAACACAATGTCTTATTCTCTGTAACCAAGGCAGCAGTCGTATATTGTGGAATCATAAAACCAGAATTCAACCCTCCACTTTTTGTCAAGAGCCTAGGCAAACCATACACGCCTTCTAACAGTAGATAACAACGTCTATCAGAAATATTACCTAATTCTGAAGCAGCCAAGGTACCATAATCCAAAGCCATCGCCAATGGTTGTCCATGAAAATTACCACCAGAAATAGCTTCTTTCTCACTCAAAATGATTGGGTTATCGGTAACGGAATTCATTTCAATTTCGGCTAATTCCATTAAATGATAAAAAGCATTTCTAGAGGCTCCATGCACTTGTGGAATACAACGCATAGAATACGGGTCTTGGACTCTACTACAATCAATATGAGATTTTAAATTTTGAGAGCCTCGCAATAATCTCCGCATTCGTTCTGCTACCTTTATGGTTCCTTTGAAAGGACGAATGGCATGTAGCTCTTTCTTAAA
>JAJRQS010000377.1 GCA_024280135.1 Bacteroidota bacterium
GAAGTGAATCATTTGGAAGCACATGTCTTATCGGCTTTCGCCAAAAAACCATTTCCTAGTTTTCCGTATTTGTGTCTGACCGTTTCGGGAGGGCATACTCAGATTGTATTAGTGAAATCGCCATTGGATATGGAGATTATTGGTCAATCTTTAGACGATGCAGCTGGCGAGGCATTTGACAAAAGCGGTAAGATGCTTGGTTTAGATTATCCTGCTGGGCCTGAGATTGACAGATTAGCAAAATCAGGAAAACCTATTTTTCAATTTCCACAACCTCGTATTCAAGGGTATAACTATAGTTTTTCGGGCATTAAGACTGCTTTCAAGTATTTTTTGCGTGATCAGCTTGCGCAAAATCCAAAATTTATCGAAGAGAACTTGAATGACATTGCCGCCTCTATTCAAGAGAGAATTGTCTCCATCTTATTACAAAAACTCCGCAAAGCGGCTAGAGCACACAAAATCAACCATATTTCCATTGCAGGAGGCGTTTCTGCCAATAGCTACTTGCGTAAAAAACTATCAGAAATGGGCGAAAAGGAAAGATGGCAGACCTACATTCCTCCCTTTGAATATTGCACTGATAATGCCGGCATGATAGCGGTTGCGGCTCAGTTTAAGTTGGAAGCAGGCGTGTTTGCGGAGCAGTCAGTAGGGCCTTTGGCTCGCTGGAAGGTTGGGGCTCCCTTCGATCGCGTTTAATGGCTCCCCGATTCCAGCTGTACGAGAACGGTTACCTATTATTTTACAGACATCTTACTCAGAGAAAGGTGATTGTTTGTCGGATTGATTGAATTAGACGTCGGAATGACTCATAGTTTTCCATAGGGTATTTTCTGGATGTTACGTTTAAAATTTTCATCGAAAATATAACACAATGAAAAGTAAAATTACTCAAATCTTATTAATACTATGTTTATTTGCAGGCTTGGCAGAGGCGCAAATTATTCCAGCCAATAACAGAATAGATTGGACACCTGGTATTCCAGGTGGTATTCCAGATTTGTCCACTTGGGTCACTAAAGATGTTGTAGCGGATTTTGGAGCCGATAATTCAGGAGCCACGAATGCACTCGCTGTTATTCAATCGGGAATAGACAACTTACCGACTAGTGCTAAACACATCATTTTATTTCCTGCGGGTATTTACCGAATGGAAGGCTCACTGGATTTGAAAGATAACATCGTCCTACGGGGTTCTGGCAATGGAACAAAGCTAGCGTTTTATAACCCAACGGGTCCTAATTGCATAACCACCAATAAGTATGGTTACGGAACGTGGCAAAATTTAGATGCCTCGGCAAGCTTTGTGAAAGGTTCTTATAAGATTAATGTCCCAATGGCTGCTGAATTTACGGTCGGAGGATTTGCAGAAATTCAACAAACAAATAGTGCGGCAATGAATGATTGGCAAGGTACGCCGCCAGAAAGTTGGGGCGCAGACGCTATAGGTCAACTATTTGAAGTGGTAGCGATAAATGGAAATGAATTAACCTTCAGAACACCTTTCCATTTGACCTATGACCCAAACTTAACTCCTAAGATTCGGTCAATTGACTTGATGACAAACGTAGGCGTCGAAGATTTATATATTACCCTCAAAACAGATACTGATGTATCAACAATAAGCTTCATAAATTCGGCTTATTGTTGGGTGAAAAACATTGTTAGTTATAAAACAAAAAAAGCCCATGTTGAATTTTCGCGCACATTAGGATGTGAAGTGAAAAATTCACAGTTTTCTCATTCTTATAATTATGGAGGTGGAGGACATGGCTATGGTGTTGCTTCAGGGAAACACTCTTCAGATTTACTTGTAGAAAATAATATTTTTGACCATTTACGTCATGCTATGTTGTTCTTTTTTGGAGCTAATGGCAATGTCTTTGCGTATAATCATTCACAACGAGTTCATGGAGAAAGTGGTGCTTACGCATATTACCCAGCAGATATATCGGCTCATGGGCTTTATGCTTATATGAATCTATTCGAAAGTAATAGCGTGAACGATATCAGTATTAGTGATGCTTGGGGGCCGGTCGGCCCTGGCAATACTTACTTTAGAAATCGAGTGATGAGCGATCAAACGACAGAAGGGTTTACTTATTGGGATAACAACGCGTTGCAAAATGTAATTGGCAATAGTATGATACAGCTCAAAGATATTAGAGGCTTAGCACATGATAATATTGAACATGGTAACGTAATTGATGGAGAAACCGTTTGGGATCCTAGTATCACAGAAACAAACCTACCGGCTTCTTTATATTTGACAGAAAAACCGGCTTTTCTAGGTAATAAACCTTGGCCGCTTTATGGACCTATTGTTGGGTATAATAATCAGTTGCCTGTAAAAGACAATTTCTCTCCTGTTATTGAATCCAATAAGGATGAGCTATTACGGGTAAGAGGTCCTTTGCATATTGCGGTGGGACAAACGATAAGCATAGAGGTGGATTATTTTGCCAAGCAACCTAGAGAGGTGCACATCTCATTGGCAGATGCCGAAGGAAATATTAAGGCAGGTTGTTTTGGAGATGATGCAATCTCTGTGCCGGCAGGACATGGTACGGTTACTTGTGATATTGTGGTGCCTAGTAGCCTAACGACAGCAGGCAATTATAGTGCCTTCCTTTTAGATGATAATGGACCTAGCCCTTTTTGGGCTGCTGGTAATTTTATTTGGAAATTAAATCAGTATGAAGTAGAGCTTGGTTCTGTTTTACCTGTTGAGCTTAATCGTTTTACGGCTGTGAAAAATAATAATGAGGTTGATTTGTATTGGGAAACTTTGCAAGAAACCAATAATGATTATTTTTCCATTGAACGTTCGACTCAAGCGGATGATTTTGTGGAGATAGGCAAGGTGGCAGGAGCTGGTACTAGTATCTCAAGTCACCAATATAAGTTTGTAGATTTCGCCCCATCTTCTGGCATTAACTATTATCGTTTGGTTCAAAAGGATTTTGACGGCAAGAATAAGTATTTTGATGTAGTGAGTGTGGACTTTGAATCTAAAAGTACCATGTCTATCTACCCAACAATTGTTGAAAATGTTTTGACTTTAAGTCTGAAACCAAGAGAAACCGAAGGACGCATACTGATTTTTAATTTGATGGGTCAAAAAGTATTTGAATCCTCTGTAAATGTAGGCGTGAGCACTCTTGAAATTAATGCAACGAATTTTGCCTCTGGACAATATATTGCAAGCGTATCAAATGGCCAAAATGTGGAGACC
>JAJRQS010000378.1 GCA_024280135.1 Bacteroidota bacterium
AAATAGTTAAATCAACCGCCATTCCTCGATTGTGCATCGAGCCTTTATTGGGTGGAGTTACATAACTAGCATTCGGGACTTTATCCCAAAGTTTTTGCTGGGCGGGTAGGGGACGATAACAATCAAATACTTTGATGCCGATCCCTTTCGCTCTTAGCTCTTTGTTTACAGAATCTAATGCTAAGGCAACTTCTGGGCGCAAGTAACAGGAAGGGCAGTCGTAGATGACTTCTCCCACAAAGTTGTTTTTAGTGGCATAGCGGATATCTTGATTGATAGTCGGGGACAATGCCCGCATATTCGTAAAACCTTCTAGCCTAGGGATTTTACCCTTGGGCGGTGGTTGAGATTTGACCAATTGAATAATCATCTTGGGTTGCGGTTCTGTCTGTTCACAACTGAATAGAAGTCCCGTAAATATTAGCGAAAGGCTAACTAGTATCCATTTACTCATTCTCCAAAAATCTGTTTCAATGCTTGTTCTAATGCAGGGCCACGAAGTCCTTTAGCGATGATTTTACCTTGTGGATCCAATAAGAAAGTAGCAGGAATAGAACGGACTTTGTAAAGTTGAGCAGCAGCACATTGCCAACCTTTAATGTCACTAATATGCGTCCAAGGTAAGTCATCTTTTTCAATGGCTTTTAACCAAGCTGCTCTTTTTTTGTCTAAGCTTACGCCCAAAACTTCAAACCCTTTATCATGATATTTTGTATAAAGTTTTTTGACATTTGGATTTTCTCGGCGACAAGGGCCACACCAACTTGCCCAAAAGTCTAACAAGACCACTTTTCCTCTAAAGTCCGATAGGTTTACGGGGTTTCCTTTGGTGTCGTTTAGGGTGAAGTCTGGTGCTACTTTTCCTTGGTCTAAATTGTGCTCACTATTAAGAATTCTTTCCAAGTTGATAATGGTGGGAGAGGGTCGGTCTGTTTTATATTTTTTTAGATATAGTTTGGTGAAATGTTTAAACATCTCCTTGTTTGTACCTCTAAAAGCCATTGTTACACCTCCAAGTGCATATTGATAAGTCTTTGAGTCTGCTGGAATTTTTTCGAGCATCTCTTCAATATAAATTTGCTTTAGTACATCTTCTACCCGATATCTATTTAAGGTAGTTGCATACGTTTTGAAGGCATCAAAAACCGTTGGTATATTATTGTAAGCAGGGTCTTTGAAGTCCACAAAATGAAAATATTCTCTGGCAAAATATTCCTGTTCTGTGCTATAATTGTCTTCATTATTAGCAAAGCTTAGGTATAAATTTAGAGCAGTCATTTTATCTAAGAACGGGTGGATTTTTTTATTTTTTTCCTGCCAAGCTAATTTTTCTATATCCAATGGTTTTAGCAATTCTTTAAACGTGGCTTTGTTTTGGTTTTTACCGACTTTTTTGCGAATTCCTTGTTCTTTTTGGGGAAATAGCATCGCTTGTTGGAGCAGTTTTTCTGCATGGTGGTTATAGCTTCCTTGCGGAAAAACAGCATTAGGAATCTTACGACAAGCAGGAAACAACACCATGTTAGCATCTAAGCCGAAAATGACGGGCTTGACGACATTGGGTTGTTGTCCGACAAAATACATAATGGGTTCGTCCCTTTTGATGGTGAATGTAAAAGTAGAATCCTTGTTTGCTTTTTGGGTGGAAATGGTTGTAAAACCTATTCCATCAAACTCATAAAGCATTAATTTTGCCGGAAGGCAATCCACATATTTGACCGTAAGGGTGTAAGGCTTTGCAGCAAAAGATGTCCAAGAAAATAAAATAAGCGCAAAAGCGACGACCCATTTAGGAAAAGAAAGCTGAAAATTTGTCATACATTGATTGGTTAATCGATTAAATCAGCTACAAATATAAGCGAAATTTGCTTGACGCGTTTTAAGGTTTTGTTAAAGAGGATTATCTATCTATTGAGCAAGTATCTTCTGATATACCCATGGTATCGACTATCAATTGGACTACATGGCGAATACCGGGCAAGCGAATGAGCCAAGCTAGAGATGCCCAAAATAAATTAATGTGCTCCAGGCAACTCATCAATGCACTTACACTTGAATATTTTGTGCCATCTTCTCCTTCATAGCGCAAACTCAATAACAGGGAATCATGTGCCGATGCATCCACAAAAGTAAGGTTGCAGGGTGCTCTTCTTCTTAACCAATCTCGAATGCCTGCACAAATAACGCAGTCCTGCTTAAAATAGATTTTTGCAGCCGTTATGGTCTTTGGTCGCCAACGAAAATACCATGCGGGAACACTTTTTTTATAGTTTAGCCAATCTTCTCCAAATTTCTGCCATAAGGTGTCTGTCTCATGCATATTAGAGACACCAATCACATAAGCAATGGAAATCGGAATGCCTATTAGCAAAATAGGGGTTTGGTAGGCAATAGCTAGTGGTACAAAACACCAGGTAAATGACCATTGGATTGGATTTCGTATATAAGCATATACACCAGATTGTACGAGCTTTTGGGTGGGATCAAAAGGGAAGGGTGTGCCTTGTCCTTTTTCAATTAAATCCAAAACGGCGACTAAGCTAGGTAAACCAATCATAAATAGCACTTGCGCTAAAATGGGTGACCAGTGAACACTTGAAAGCTCAACATGCTGACCGACCAAAAATGGAAGACCTATTAATAATACAAAGGACATGACTAGTACCTGAAAGAAACTTCTCCATCCAATATGTTTGTTTTCGAAAAAGAATTTAAACCATATTTGGCTGGGCAAAAAGACGAATGCTATTAATAATAATTCCCCCATCAACCAATTATTACCTAAAGTCAAAATCCCTATAGGTTCCAGCATCGGCATGATGGATAAGTCAACCCAAAACAAGAAAATGGCTACTATCCCTATGTACTTACCTTGCGCTAAAAATGGAATCAGTACGCCCCATAACACAGCCCAAACAAAAAAAATGTCAAAAGGAATTAAAATGGAAGTGGCTTCTGTAAACTGCCAATATCCTTGCTGAACACTAATATAGTTGATGAAGAGCAGTGAGCAGAAAGTCCATAAAAAAGAATAAAACAAACTCCAGTTTAGCCTTGTGGATTGTGTTTTTTGAAAAATAAAGAAAAGCAAAAATACAAAAACACTACCCAAGAGAAAAGACCTAATGGTATCTGATGA
>JAJRQS010000379.1 GCA_024280135.1 Bacteroidota bacterium
AACCAAATTGGATCCTAAATTGGATTTGATGAAATCATTTTCTGCTTGTGTATTTATCGCAGCTAGATAACCGCCTTGATTTTCCGCAAGGGTCTTCGCTTGCGCAAAAGGCTTATTGTCATTTGATATAAAGTAGGCATGTCCATTGTATTCGCCCAAAGACGTATAGCCTGCAATGGTAGTAGGGCATCCGCCACCAGTCGATTGTGGATTAATCGTTACGGTAAAGGATTGGCTAGTGCTGTTTCCACAATTATCTGTAAATGTATAAGTAATTGTTACAGGATTGCCCGTTGCCGAAAAATACGAACCATTTGCAGGGCCAGCAGTTTGGGCAATGGTCACATCACTATTAGGACAAGAAGTATTTGCCGTAGGAAGAGACCAGTTAACAGTAGTACCATTGACAGCAGTCATGTTAATATTAGATGGGAAACTTGTTACGGAAATACTAGTAGGTGCAACAGGATTGCCACAATCAAATTCCATCATGAAAAACTGAGGTTGGGTGCCATCAGTAAAACTCCATTTTGCATTCCACGGATGGAATTCAGCAAAGTCGTTCGTATCATTATTAGGTTGACACCATGAGCAGTCATCGAAAGAAGTAAAAGAAACGGGTTCTCCACTTTCCCAAACCAGATTGCCTTCTGAAGCGGCATCGTTTAATCCAATGTAGCCAACATCCGTAAATTGATAGCGTAAGAAATCGTTTTCTGCTTGTGTTTCTATGGATAGTAATTTAGCTCCATAAGAATCCGCAACAGCAACAGCTTCTTGATAGGTCTTTTTAAATTTAGATATAAAATATTTGTGACCGTCTCTTTGTCCTGCAAATTTAAAATCCCAAAGAGCAATCCGACAAGTGGTATTGATACCGCCTGTACTAGACACAGCAACACGAAAAGCACAACGCTTCGTATTACCACATTGGTCGGTTGCTTTATAGCTAACGATGGTTGTTCCAAAAGGGAAGAAGCCACCATTAATACCACCAGAAATGGTTAAGTTAACTCCACCGGGGCAAGTGGAAGAGGCAGTGGGCGGATCCCAATTAGCGATGGCACCACCAGCTGATTCCGGAGCGGGTAATTCAATTAAACGACCACTTGGGCAATTCATTACTAAAGAACCTTGTTGTTGATTTGCCTTGTAAAAGAATTTGGGAATAGCCGTTAAATTAATGTTTTGAGCGGGAACACTAAACGTAGATCCTTGAACAGAATAATCCCAAAATCGCACATTCATCGTAGATCCAAAAGAACTAGGAAACGAGTAGGTCGCATTTGCTTGTTCGGACATGTCGATGGTTGTTTTAGCCCAAATCATATAGACATATGAGCCGTCTTCTTTTTTGAAGGCATATCCTTGCACACCATTTGGTAGGTTTAAATTGTCTGTTTCAGATTGTGAAAATACCGTTTCATTTAATAATTCTGCAGCTGTACCATGTGCAACGCCAGCGGCTAATTTGGTTTGTTCTCCAGGCATTTTATTGTCAATTGCACCATAAAATCCCATTACATCAAACGAGTTGGTTGGTGGTTCTTTTCTTTCTGCCAATTGCCAAGCAGAAGTCTGTGTAATGCCCAGTTTAGAAGCAACGGCTAATACTTTCATGTAATAGGCTTGTTGTAATTGTTCTGATCCAAAGTAGCCATCAAACTGTTGTCGAGGGACACCTAGTTCCGTTACTATTAATAATTTATTTGGATAAGTATTACCATCATAACCATAAGTCGCTAGTAAATTTTTTCGTTCTTGAACCCGCATTTCAAAACCTTCCACCGCTCCATCTGAATGACGAGTGAAAACCATTTGCCCAAGATTATTATCCCAATGTTGAACACTTCCGTCAAAATGTGGATAGGCATGAAAACCGACTACGTCAAAGTATGCACCAGATTTATGTGGAAAGTCAGGCGTAACAGCACCACCATTTGGATTATCGGTATTACGCATTAAGGCATCTAAGAAGGCATCTGTTCCGATTCCCGAAAGGACGACATAATCATCTGGGGAATAATATTTAACGACTTCATAGGTAATGCGTAAAGTTCGAATATAATTATGAATAGGCGCTCGAAGAATAATATCACAAGGGTCTGGATCATTCTCCCACCAGTTTCCAGGTTGTCCAGGTTGTAAAGAACTTTTGTAGCCAGTCAGATCGTATCCAGGTTCATTCCATACCTCCCAAAATTTAACGTGATCGCCAACTGTATGAATCAAATCATAGACATATTTGGCCATGTAATTATTTTCATTAATAGCTGTTCCGTTAGCACCTCCATCCCAGATAGGTTCATATAGATTCGCAAACATGGTCGTCTCAGTAGGATCGTTTGGACAGTAGTCAACGGGATCTCGGTGGTCGGGATGTGCAATACCTACGACCAAAGCATTGTCTTTGATTCCTAATGCATCATAGTATTCGTACATCGGAATCCAATTATTATAATCCCATACAATCCCATAGTGCTCGGGCAAAATTCCGCGAATGGTTTGAATACCTACGCCAATATTATTAGTGACAGCTTGATTGCTTGCACTGAGATCTGTTAAGTCAAAATTGTCCCAATTACCACCATAATAACCAGGGTTGACGCCTGCTTTGAACATAGTAGAATATGGATTAATTTGGTCATTTGCGGTGAAATTAACTTGCGCAAATAAAAAATGACTTATAGCTAAGGCTATAAAGGTGAGTAGAGACCTTTTCATAAGAGTTGTTTATCCTTTCGGAATGAGTAAAAAGTACG
>JAJRQS010000380.1 GCA_024280135.1 Bacteroidota bacterium
AGCAATTTTTTGAGCGGTGCCTGTAACGGATATTTTCATAATGAATGATTTAAAATAAAAAGAGGAAGGTAAGAGTCCTTCTTACCTTCCTCTTTGAACGAAAAACCTGTTAGATTATTTAGCCGCTGCTAAAGCCGCTTCGTAGTTAGGTTCGTCAACGATTTCAGAAACTTGTTCTGTGTAGAGTACTTTATCATTTTCGTCAAGCACGATGACACATCTGGAGTGTAAATTTGCTAATGGACCATCAGCGATCGTTAGTTGGTAATTTTTTCCAAATTCACCTGCTGCAAAGTCTGACAATGTGAGTGCATTTTCGATGCCTTCTGCTCCACAAAAACGGGCTTGTGCAAACGGTAAATCTCTAGAAATACAAAGGACAACGGTATTTTCTAGTCCAGCGGCTTCCTTATTGAAGTTGCGAACAGAAGTGGCACAAGTACCTGTATCTAGGCTTGGAAAGATGTTAAGTATTTTTCTTTTTCCAGAAAAGTCATTTAATGTCTTTGTGGAAAGGTCATTAGCGATTAGGTCAAAATTAGGTACTTGCTCACCGACCTTTGGTAATGCTCCAATGGTATTAATCGCATTTCCTTTTAGGGTAATTTTTGCCATTTTGAATGTTTTATAGTTTATTGAAAGTATTATTATTTAGCTACAGCCACAGCCGCCTCCGCCTCCATTGCCACCACAGCCGCCACCACCACCTTGTGACATGTCCACTACTTGCAAAGTACCTTCAATTAGCTGTTTGACAGCAGTATCTGGATCTTTTTGAGGTGTGATGTATGCTCTTACTTTTTTTTGGGCAAGTCTATTTATGGCACCTCCTCCGATGTTTTCCGAAAGGAAGATATCCGCATCAAAAAGTGGATGATGAGCATCTTGTCCTTTATTGTGGAAGACTTGGTGAAGCACATCCTCTTCAGACGTTTGAACTAATTCTCTTTTCAGAATACGATTGTTTTCAATGACGTAGAAATAGAATTTCTGACAACTTCCAGCATGTCCTGAAATGGTGCTTTCGTCTTGGCTGGCGATGGCTATTGTGTGTTGCATAATACGGGTTTAGCAATTTTGTAATAAATAGAAAACAGGAAATAGAACTTTTGGTTTAAATATTAGGGATAATTTTACCCTCTAAAAATACAGCCCGAAGTAGGTGTTTCATAGATTTCCACCATGGAAAGTTGAGGTAGTATGGGTTTTAGCTTTCGCCAAATCCAAATGGCAATATTTTCAGCTGTCGGATTCTCTAGCCCTTTTATTTCATTTAAGACATGATGATCCATTTGCTCTAAAAAGGGTTTGAAGGCAACTTTAAGGTCTCCAAAGTCGATCACCCAACCCAAATGTGGATCCACCTCTCCTGATACAGCCAATTTTACCTTGTAGGTATGTCCATGCATGTGGTAGCATTTATGTCCATCTGGTACATTGGGCAAAAAATGTGCAGCATCAAATGTGAATTCCTTAAATATCTCCATGTTCTATTTTTCAGCGGCAAAGGTAGGGGTTCAATCCTCCTTATTCAAGTCGCAAGAACAACTAAGTGGAGCGGAAATAAATCCATTTTATCGGGGATGTTCTAGAAACACAATGCAGGAGTAACTAGACTGAACAAGCACCTCCCTCACATGCATCCACTTCGATTTCTATTCCTTGATACATTTCCTTATTTGTTTTTCCATTTTTGGCTCTATTGTCTTCTTGTGCCAATAGTTGCGAAGCATCTCCAGAATTATCGTTGCTATTTAAGTAATAAAGGGTCTTTAGACCATAGCGATAAGCCATAGATTCATGCCTAACTAGATCGCCAATCGGAACTTTATTATCCTTGTACCGAGAAATATCATAGTACATATTGGTACTGATACTTTGGTCTAAGAATTTTTGGAAGATGGAGACGAATTTGACATATTTTTCATTGTCGATTTCCCATGCCAAAGTAAAGTTTTCTGCATATTCTTCGTAACCAGGCACGAGTTGTTTGAGCGGGCCAAATTTACTCATCTTTGCGATGATGTACTTACGTACAGGATCGAGTCCAGGAGTCGAATTGGACACAATAGAACTGGAAGCTGCTGGAGGAATAGCACTCAAAGCAGAATGTCTTAGTCCATGTTTTTTGACAAACTTCCTAAGCTTGGGCCAATCGCATTTTAGATCATTAGGAATGACTTCATCGACATTCTTATTATAGGTGTCTATTGGGAAGATACCGTCAGAATACTTGGTTCTTTTGTAGTAAGCACAAGCACCTTTTTCTTTAGCTAGTTTTGCGGAAGCTGAAATGAGTCCATATTGAAAACGCTCCATGTATTCATGTGCTAATTGTTTGCCTAAAGTGGTGTCATAATGGACTCCATTTTTGGCAAGGAAGTTAAATACATCAGATACGCCAATACCCAGACTTCTTCTACTTTTGGTAGAAATTTCTGCTACCTTAACGGGATATTTTTGATAATCAATGAGTTCATCTAGGAAACGTACAAGTAGGTCTGTGAGCGAATCTAATTCTGAGATGTCTTCAATTTTACCCAAATTGACATTGCTCAAAATACACATGGCGATTTCACCTTCTTTTTTGTCCACATTGGAAAGAGGGCTAGTCGGTAAAGTAATCTCTTGACAAAGATTGCTCATGTAGATATTATCTTTGAATGAGCTATGCGTATTGACATGGTCTGCATTCAGAATATAGATTCGACCCGTTTCATATCTTTCCTTGAGCATATCAAGGTATAGGTTTCTAGCATTGATAACCTTACGTCTGATGTTTGGGTTTCTTTCGTATGCTTCATATTTTTGGATGAAGCCTTCTACGTCAGAGCTATACATCAAGTCGTATAAATCTTGCACTTCTTCCATGGAGAAAAGCGTAATGTCCTCATTTTTCTTGACTCGATCCCTGAAGAGTTTGTTGACGGCAATAGAATAGTCCATGCGTCTAACTCTATTTTCGTCATTTCCTTTATTGTTTTTTAATTGAATAAAGGTCTGAATTTCCCAATGAAAAAAGGGCATGGTAGAAGTAGAGCCTCCACCCCGTATTGAGTTTTGGGTAAAGCTTTTTGTCGTTGCCTCAAATACTTTTAGGAAAGGAATCAAGCCAGTATGAATGACTTCTCCACTTCTTATTTTTGCATTGATGCCTCTTATCCGACCAAAATTAAGTCCGATACCTGCCCGTTGAGCAGTATAGTATCCAACTGCGGCATTTGAGTGAACGATTGAATTTAAGGAGTCACCCACATCAATAAGGCAGCAAGAACTGTACTGTCTGAGTGGTGTTCTGACGCCTGCCATGATTGGGGTGGGGAGGCTAATCTTAAAGGTAGATAGCGCTTCATAAAAGCGTAGGACATATTTTTTCCGCAAGGCTTTCTCATAGTTCATAAACATGAACATCCCAATGAGCATGAAAACCTCCTGGGGCGTCTCATAGATTTCACCAGTCTGTCTATCTTGTAGTAAATACTTGTCAACCATCTGGCGGATACCCGCATAAGTGAATTTGAAGTCCCTTTTA
>JAJRQS010000381.1 GCA_024280135.1 Bacteroidota bacterium
AAGGTTTTTTATTACGGAAGTTGTTATTTTCTTTTAGAAAAGTGGCCGTGCGGCGTTTTTCTTGTGCCAAACCTAATGATTTCAATAGGAGGTTGAAAGTGCAGATGGTTTGGCATTTCTTAATTTGTAAGTCTTTGAATTATATGATATTTTAAAATAACCCGCGACACCATTATTGCCGACCCACGACACACCCACGACAACCCGCGACAAGGACTGCTATCTCTTTAGAAACGTAATATTTTTATAAAATGGCCTACTTTGGCCGTTGCTCAACCTACGACGCACCCGCTACAATCCTTTTTCGACCTATAGCGTCTTCTATTTTGAAAATATTACACCTACAAGTCTTTAAGGTTAAGGGGATGCGAAAAAATAGATTTCCTATAGAAGTATTAAACTTTGTGAAGCGATTTTAGGAGGCTGTTCGCTAAGGAATTTTGCAACTTATAATTCTCTAATATTGTCTGGTACATACTCTGGATAAGTAGGCGTATGATTTGTTTTATTAATGAAATTGTGTATCAGGTCTAGCGCAAGGTCATTGAGTTTTGTTTTATAAAGATCTCGAAAGCCTTCACTAACATTAAAATTTATGCACGATCTTGATTCTTTTTGTTGCAATAATATTGCATTCTTAGAAGACTTGTAATTCACCACTATCTCTAGCTCGTAGTCTCCCTTTTCAAGCTGGACTAGTTCCATGATATCACTTGAAAAATTACTAGCCATCTGTTCGAGGACTTTTTTTTCTTGTGGAATACGATTGTTTTTTTCTTCTTCGCTAAGAAGCTCATATTCATTATTTAGCTTTTCTATGTATGCCTTAAGTGATGATGCAGATTTTTCCGTAATTTTTTTAATGCTTGCTGCATATTCTTCTACCACTGCAAGATAAATAATTCTCTGGGGTTTATCTTGAGGCATATATGATAACGGACTAGATGTATAAAAATTATGTTCTGCAATGGGTCCTACTCCTAAGGTTTTCTCACCAAACTGGAGGATGTGTAGTGGAAAATTCTTATTTGATCCTGAGGTTTTTTTAAGATTTAGCCGTACGTCTTGTATAAGTACTGCCCCATTTCTGGCAAGCAATACTGCATTAGCAAATAAAACTTCTCCTTGAACTAGTCCCTGCGGCGGGGGCAGGAGACAACGAAAGAATATCTCTCTAGTAAGGTGAACATCCAGCCCCGGTTTTGCTAAAAACTTCTTAATATACTCAACAACCTTAAAACATGTTAAGATTATGGCCAGTATGACACCCAAAGCAATCAACCAACTGGGCAAACCTGTTGAAACTACCTCGTTAGGTAACATACATGCTACTCCAGAATAATTTTATCCCCAACTGCAATCAATTTAGGAATATCGACTTTAAGACTTTTAGATGTGTCAACATTAGCTGACCATTTACCATACTCTGTAGTAATTATTTCCTCAGTTTTACCAAAAACAGTAGAGAACGCTCCTATAAATGGATCTCTAACAATAACTTTCTTTTTATTTTTAGTCTCTCGGAATGTTGATGCTAGGTATATATGTTCATCTTGCTGTAAACCTATTTTAAGTTGTCCCTTAGGAATCAAAATTGTTTGTAACCCAGATTGCTTCTTCAGTAAGTCTGAACTGACCTCTTCAACTACATACACAACCTGACCATCATACAGTTGAGTTTCTGAACTGATTAATACTTGTTGGTCATTAATTATAGAAGTAATCTTACCTATTGTTTTCTGCATTGTTTTAAAACCATTTGTCAGTTATTTAGTTTTATTTTTATTGACAATATTACCGCAATAAATTTACCTAATTTTTTAACAACATACACTTATTCTATAGAAGTAATACGATACCCTTTAGTGCAAAGCGCATTTATCGCTTTTAGAAAGTGCTATACAATTTTTATTAATGTGGATAATTGCGGATTACAGGAAGCAACTCCTACCGCACCCACTCCGCACCAGTCTCTATCCAAACCTGATCAACTTTCCTGTACGATACCATATAATCCCGCTTAAAGACATCCGTTATATAGATCGTTATCTCAGGCCTGCCGCCCTCTTCGACATTGAAGATAGCCATCCCTGTTTTGCGTGCTTCCGGGTATAACTCACCTACTCCACTCCAGTCTCTATTCAATTATAGCCGGCACCATTTAAAGTGATTCTATTTATAAATTTTAGGGCCCGCAACACCCATTTTGCCAAGAATTTCACCTGAATATCCGTCTTTAATAATTATCCGCCCAGAGCCAGCTACAACTTCTCTACAACGAGACAGGCCTGCTATAATATCTTCTTTGTTCTCATAATTAAAACCAACCCAAACAGCCGGGTCGATATGCCACTCAGCGTAGTTATAACGAACGTCGATCATTAGTTTTTTAGTAACTTCAAACTTACGTTTGCATTGTATTTTTTTATCCTGAGCGGGATCGGTTTTTGAAGTTTTTATTTTTTCAAGTCCGGTGCCAGCCCTGTACTTTTCAGGAATATTAGAAGGCCTATCGGTGATATGCAGAGCTCCTTTCTCGTCCGTCCATTTATATATATCTCCAGCCTGAGATGAAGGGACTAAAAGAATGATGAGCAAAAGTAATATGGCACAGGGTATTAGTCTTTTAAATTTCATAATACTCCTTGCTAGAATTATAGCTTTTGTATTACCCACTTTATTCTGCCCAGAACGAACCCGTCTTTTATATTTTCTATATCAAGGTGCGATTCAGGGAAACCGGGATTGTCGGATTTAAAAATAATTTTATTGGGCTCCACAAAGACCCTTTTTATAACTGCGCCCTCATAATCAAGCCATATCGCATATACTTTTCCACTCACCAAGCATAGGTCTTCTTGATCTACACCTACTATTGCGCCGTCATACAGGCTCGGTTCCATACTTTCGCCTTGTATTTTCACAGGTATGATGCCGGGTTTTAAAAACTCTTTGGGAAATACCGCCGTTTCAATTGATTCTGGATCAACCAAATCCCCAGGATGCCCAGCTCCTGCTAATGCGAATACGCCAACTTCAATTAGGTCTCCTTCGTATGGAACTATTTCAGGGCCGAAAAGAGGGTGTTTTCTTTTTCCAAACATCTCCCCCTCACCAAGGAAGAACCATTTTTCATTTATTTCATAGCGATAAATAAAGGCCATTACTAGGGTATCCGAAGGGCTTTTTATCCCCTTTTCAATTTCACTTAAAAACCCTTGTGTAATACCGAGCTCCTGCGCAAACTCCCGTTGTGTAAGCCGTTCTTTTAGTCGTACGGCTTTTATTCGCCCACCAACGAGAGCACTGGCATCCGGAATATTATCGCTATGCAATTTTTCTCTTGACATATTATCTCGTAGAAATTATAGTATTGCTAACTTAAAGTTGATTAACTTATGATGCAAAAAAATATACGTGAAATAAAGTCCCTAATGGTGCTCCGGGGCATAAAAAATGTTGATATTGCAAAAAGGCTCGGCGTGAGTCCTACTTGGGTATCACTTGTTTTATGCGGACATGAAACATCCGGGCGAGTCAGGATCGCAATCGCCGAGGCGATAGGCAAACAGGTTTGCGATATCTGGCCCAAGGAAAACGGAAAGGGCACGACGCCCAGTAGTTGACCAGATTTTACCCCTTTTTTTGAGGTCATTCAATGACTAATTCAAAAC
>JAJRQS010000382.1 GCA_024280135.1 Bacteroidota bacterium
CATAAAATTAGTAATTTCTCTTAAAGAAGAAACATGATAATAAGGCTCTGAATCAAATTGTATATTGTTAATACCACAGATTCCAGAATAAGACATGATAGTAGAACCACTACCTGGTTCGTAGGCTGTTCCAGAATTTTCATTACCGCTTGCAAATCCACTGCAATTATTAAATGTATGATTAGACCCCATTTGATGCCCCATTTCATGAGCTACATAGTCCACATAGAATTGATCTCCTTGATTACCCCCTGCGCTGGTCACCCCTCTTGCTTTTCCACCTCCACAAACACTTGCTATTTGTGCTAATCCTCCTCCGTTTGTTCCAAAAACATGGCCCATATCATAATCCCCAAAGGCAAATTTTGTACTAATGCTATTCGGATTTTCTCCGATCATAGCTTGTGTGTCGCCATTGGTATAAGGATCCGAAGCGGAATCGAAGTAAAAGACCTCATCCGTACCATCTACCAAGATATACCGTACAGCAAAATCACGCTCTGTTATGGTATTGATTCGGTTAATCGCTTTGACCACTTCTGCCAAAACAGTGGGCTTCGTGTTGCCATAAATGTTAGAATACTCACCTGTCGTCGCAATCACTAAGCGATAAGTTCTCAAAGAAACGCTTTCCGTAGTTGTAAAAGCAAGCGTTTCATCAGTATTTTGAACCTCGTCAAAAGTAGGAATCTCTACCTGTTCCATTGACTCTACGTCACAAACAAAGGGTTTGTCTGGATTTGCCCTATCGTGTAGATCCTTACGGAAAAACACTTGATATACTTTGTCATTCTTTTTAAAAACGGGGTCTATGATGACGGGACTTCCTAGACCTAAAATATAGCCATGGAACCCTTCTGGTGTAATGTCAAAACGACCTTGTACCTTGTAGTTATCTACAGCCCTTGCGGAAAATGTCTTTATTTCAGGATACTTTGCGAGTAAACCTGGTTGCATGATGGGTGAATCAAAAAATTCAAATGCTCTAAACGTGCCATTAGGCATTGGAATTTGAAGCACCATTCCTTGACCAGAAAATTCAGCTGGACTTGTTTCTAGCTTTTGTGCAAAAGCTTTTATACTTAATGAAAAGGGTTGTGCTATTTCGGGTTTCAATAGCCGAACACCACTTTTTTTTGTTAAAGTGGATTGTGGCAAAGGACTCCAAAAAGTACTTTGAGCAAAGGCTGTGACGCTTGCCATAAGGAAAAGGGCAATGGGAAGTAATATTCGGTTCATTTTTTTAGATTTATAGCGCAAAGTAAGGCTTTATTGACACTTTTAGTTAGTTAAGAACGTAAAAAAGTGGGCTTTCGTCCCTTATTAAACAAAAACATTTTTTTAAGGAAGACCTTATCTTTGCACGACCTCTTATGAAAAAGAAAAAAAAAGATTTAGATTTATTTGATTGGGAGCCTATTCTAAGAGAAGGTGTTGATTATTATCTTGAGAATGGGTTTAAAGTTTTAACAGCAGATTACTTGCGTCGTCGGGGTAAATGTTGCGGAAGCGATTGTCGTCATTGCCCCTATGGCTTTAAAAAAAATAAGAAGAAATAGCCTAGCTTAAACGCACGAAGTGCACTCTTAACGCCGCACTCTATTAAACCGTAAAGTATTTAACATCCAATGCGGTAAAGATTTTTTGGGGTCTCTATTTTTTAAATTTAGAAAAATCCCGAATTTTTTAAATATGGGTATTTTGTGTGTTTCCACAAATTCAATTAAAGTTCCATCTGGATCTTCAACATACACAAAATGACCAGCTGCATCACCCATATCAAAACTATCTGAACTATCGACGGTAAATGGATGCCCAAGAGATTCGCATTGTTGTTTTAGGTCTGCCATATTACGAATATCAAAACATAAGTGGATAAAACCTAAATCTCCCCAAAGTCGATTCTCAAATATCTTTTTGGGTGTTCGATCTTTTACTTTTATTAATTCAATTGTACTAGAACCTAGTAACTGACTGAAAGCTCCTTGTCTCGGCTGACTATGGCTAAGGAGGACTCTTTCCATGTTTTTTGAACCACCCGGTAAGTTTTTAAAATCTTCAAAAACCCCACTTTCTTGATAAATAACGGTGTCGTAGCCTAAAATGGTTTTATAGAATTGTTTTGCTTTTTCAATATCACTAACACCTATAACGGCACCCAAACATCCGCCCATCACCCCCCCAATTTTGGGGTTAAACCAAGTATCCGACTTGACGATTTGAAAAATATTTCCGTAAGGATCTTCGACAAAGAAGTGTCTTGAGCCGTTTGGCATCGTGACAATTTCAGAAAGTAGATTGGTTTTATTTTGCAGTAGTTGTTGATAGGCTTTTTCGACATCCGTTGTTTTTATCTTTGTAATAAAAATACCTAGATCGCCTAGTTGCAATTGAAAGCTAGCGGGTTGAGGGGTCCGACTGGTGTATTGCCATATTTCAAAACCACCACCCCCTTTTAAATTAAGAGCCAAAATGGCATGCCGTTTTTGAGGCTTGCCATCGGTGTAGGGCAGCATTAAACCCGCTTCCGCTGCTTCATCAAACATAGGCAAATCAAAACCAAAATTTTTACGATACCATGTCCATGCTTCATAGACATCCGGTATGCCGATACCCATTTGTTGAATTCCACTGATCACTACTGCCATTATGTTGGTTTTATTTTATTTACAATTCGATAATATAGCCAAGGCATAAATCGTCGAATGTGTACTAATAATAATTCTTTTCGCCCGACAAGAATCTCTTTTTTGCCTCGTGCAATTCCTTTTAATATTTTTTTTGCACAGGCTTCTGCAGAAAGTCCATCCGCCTGCCCTTCATCCATTTGATTATGTGCTTTTCCATCTTTGCTAATCGCATTTACAGATACTTGTGTTTTGATCCTTCCGGGAATAACAATACTTACTTGGATGTTGTCGTCTTTTATTTCAGCCCGAAGTGTTTCGTAAAAACCATGCAAGGCATGTTTGGATGCTGAGTAAGTTGATCGCAGTGGGAAGCCAAATTTTCCAACAATAGAGCTGATGGTTACGATGTGTCCCGATTTTTGCGCAAGCATAAAAGGTAGTACTGCTTTTGTCAAGGCAATATTTCCAAAAAAATTAATCTCCATGATTTTTCGATCCACTTCGATTGGTGTTTCTGTCGCAAGGGATCGTTGACTGATTCCCCCATTATTGATTAGTATGTCTATCTGTTTAAATTGACGAATTACTTGTTCTGCTAATGTTGAAAATTGATCGGCTTGCGCCAAATCTAGTGGTAAGACCATCGCCTTGCTCCCTAGTTTTTTACAAGCGGATTGGACTTGAATTAACTTGGTTTCGTTGCGTGCCGATAAGACCACATTAGCCCCTTGCGCTGCGGCTTCTAACGCCAAAGCCTCTCCGATGCCTGAGGAAGCTCCCGTAATCCAAATGGTTTTATTTGTAAAATCCAAAATTAGTTTTTTGTAAAGGTATAAAAAAGCCTAATAAAAAGAAGTTTTTTATTTGCAATCAAGACTCAACGATAAGCACAAAATTAGTTTCCAAGTCTATGCATCTTCCTTGCGGAAAAACCAGTAAAAA
>JAJRQS010000383.1 GCA_024280135.1 Bacteroidota bacterium
GAGATTACGTTGGTCAGAGCGGGTAAATCCCCCGTTAAACTGGATGTTTATGATTTTTTGACAAACCCCAATGTAGCACAGAATACATACTTGCAAGATGGAGATTTCATACATATTCCAGTGGCAAGAAAAGTGGTCTCTGTAGAAGGAGCAATCACCCGGCCCTTTCGCTATGAATTGAAAGCGAATGAGAATCTAAAGGATTTAATTCAATATGCTGGAGGCTTCAAGGCGAACGCTTACAGTAGTAAAATACAAATCAAGCGTTTTCAAAAAGGTGAGCAAAAGTTAATAGATATTGATTATTCTAGGCAAGCTAGTTTTGCCTTATTAAATGGGGATAAATTAAAAGTCTTTGCTATCCCAACAGAATATGATAATTTTGTGGAAATAACAGGCGCAGTCACATTACCGGGCGAGTATGAAGTAGAGAAAGGTTGGAGAGTGGCTGATTTGATAGAAAAAGGAAAATTATTACCGGAGTCAAAGTTAGACTTTGCTTTTCTGCAAAGAAAAAATAATGATGGAACCTACCAATTTATTAAAATAGATCTAGGAGCCGTCTTGGAAAACAATGCACATAAAGACAATCTGCTTTTGCAAGCAAAAGATAAATTAACGATCTATGCACAAAGTCAGTTCGTGGATAAGGCAAGAATTCAGATTGGAGGCGCTGTTAGAAATCCTATGGATATACCCTTTGATAGAAGTAAGAGATTGAAAATAGAAGACATCGTTCAAATGGCTTCTGGGCTTACACCTAAAGCAACAACCTTCGCTTTTGTTTATCGAAAGAAAGAAGAGAATAGTAAAGATGTAGAATACTTGACCGTAGATTTAGCTGAGGCAATGGCTAACCCGAATGCTGCATCGAATATCGTATTAGAACCACATGATAGAATTTTTATACCCAATAATGACACCTACTTAGATGATGCCAAAATACTAGTATCTGGAGCAGTCAGACTTCCTGGTGATTACGACTATGATATTTCACTGACATTGGATAAGTTGCTATTAATGGCTGGAGGACTTAAGCAAAAGGCGGATAGAAGTAGGATTGAAATATTTAGAATTAATTTTGATGAGCAACCCATTCAAACCGAAAAACTAAGTTTTTCAATAAATGATAATGGAGAAATAGAAGGAGGGAAAGTGATATTACTTCCTTACGATGAGATACGAGTCCGTCAATTACCGGAGTTTGAATTTCAAAGAAATATTACGATTCAAGGTGAAGTGGCATATCCTGGTGTCTATTCAATAACGAAAGATAATGAAAAGTTGAAGTCTTTGATTGAAAAGGCTGGTGGTGTGACGGATGAAGCTTTTCTAGAAGGGGCGACATTGTTACGTCAACAAGATGGTGTGGGATATATTATATTAAAATTAGATGAGGTATTTAAGAATAAAAAGTCTAGGTTTAATATTGTATTGGCAAAAGGAGATGTCCTGAATATTCCGAAGATGAAAGACTTTGTTAGTATTCAAGGTGCTACAAAAGTGAAATCAGTTTACAATGACGTGGTTGTGGGGAAAAGCAATAAGATAAATGTACCTTTTCACCCGGGTCGTAGAGCTAACTACTATGTAGATGAATATGCAGGTGGTACGTCTAAACAAGGGCGTAAAAGATTGATTACAGTAAAGTACGCAAATGGACAATTAAAGGAAACCAAAAATTTCCTTTTCTTCAAGGTTTATCCAAAGATTGAGAAAGGAGCTGAAATTTATGTGGGGGCAGTGGCCAAGAAGAAAAATGCTGAACAAGAAAAAGAAAAAGAACCCGTAGATTGGGGCAAATTGTTGGGAGATACCATTGCGCAAGCCACCACTATCATCACCCTCTTACTCCTAGTTCAACGGATCAATTAATATCCCTTAATAACTAAATAAAAACCCATGAGTAAAGCAGTAAGAAATCTACAACCAAAATCTCTTTGGGGGTATTTTGCGGATTTGAATCGTTATCCTAGGCCTTCAAAAAAAGAAGGCAAAGCAGCTGCCTTTTTAGTGAAATTCGGTAAGGATTTGGGCTATGAGACTTTTCAAGATAAGGTCGGTAATGTGATTATTAAAAGACCAGGTTCAAAAGGAAATAAGAGAAAACCAATCATCTTGCAGGGACATATTGATATGGTTGCCCAAAAAAATAGTGATACCCAATTTGATTTTAATACCATGGGCATAAACATGTATGTGGAAAAGGGTTGGGTAAAAGCAAAGGGGACTACTTTAGGCGCAGACAATGGGATAGGAGTCGCTGCCATCATGGCAGTCCTTGCGGACAAAAAGAAAAAATATCCTCCGCTGGAAGCAGTATTTACGATAGACGAAGAAACAGGCATGACGGGTGCAGAAGCCTTGGAAGGCGGGTTGTTTAAAGGTAAAGTGATGTTGAACTTAGATTCAGAAGATGATACTGAAATTACCATTGGTTGTGCTGGGGGTATAGATGTCACGATGCAGGGTGCGTATCCAGAGCAGAAGTTTGCTAAAGCCACAAAAGTTGATACTTTCCAAATTTCCATTACAGGTTTGAAGGGAGGCCATTCGGGTATGGACATCCACAAAGGGCGTGGAAATGCCAATAAACTAATGGCTCGATTGCTTTTGGAAATAGAGAAAGATATAACGATTAAGTTGTCATCTTTAGAAGGAGGAAGCTTGAGAAATGCGATTCCACGTGAAGCATTTGCGACTATTTCGGTTGCCCAAAAGAAAGTAGAAAAATTTAAGCATTCTTTAGCTGAAATTGCACAAACTATTGTTGCCGAATGCCAAGGTACAGATCCTAATATTAAAATTGATTTTGCCAAGAAAAGGCGTCCTGCAAAATTTATGAAGTCGGGAGTTAAAGAGTCACTCCTTCATTCCTTGAATGCTTGTCTGAGTGGTATATATAGAATGTCTCCAGACATTGAAGGTTTGGTTCAGACTTCCAATAATCTGTCCAAAGTGATAGTGAAAGGTGGTGAAATAAAAATCGATTGCTTAACTAGGGGCTCAGTCGCATCAGAAAAAATGGCTTGTGCA
>JAJRQS010000021.1 GCA_024280135.1 Bacteroidota bacterium
AAATTACCTATCCTCCAGTCTAGCTACAATATCTTTAATCTCTTTTAAAGCATCAATCTCCTCGTATGGCAATGGCATATTTGCATATATAGCAGATTCCATTTGAGTCCACCAAGTTCTTAGAGCTTGAATATCATTCGAATTACCCCCTTTAGCTTCCAATAATTTGAATACTAATTCTTTAGTAAACTTAGCCTGAGGAATATCCAGTTGTGCCTCAAAATACTGCGTTGTTTCTCTCAACACCTCTTTCAGATATGGTTTACCGGTGTCCGATGTCTTTATGTTAAAATCGCTTTTATTTGTTATTGTATTCTCTACAACATCAATTTCTTTTAGCCTATCTTTTTGTTTGGGCATAGGCTTGATAGCTTTTTTAGGTTGTTTTCGATTTGTAGTAGCTTTAGCCTTTGTAGCACCTTTTTTCCGCAAGGTCCACCCAAAGAGACCAATCAGTATTGCCCCCAATAATCCCAGTCCCCACCATAAAAACTGAGTACCCTTATTATGGGTAATTGAATCTTCCTCCTCGTTCAATCCCGCTTTACCTTGACCCACCTCGAGATTCATTCTGTCCGTTTTAATTTCCTTGTATGTATTGGACGCTACATCAAAATAAGAACTTTTCGCTAAGAAAGAAAACTGTTTTACCGCTTGAGGTTGAAGTAAATATTCAAAAGTTTTCTTAAAAGTAAAACGTTCATTTTCTTCAATAATCGTATCTTCAATCACCGTTGCAGGATAAGCAATCAAGTCATCTGGCAACTCCAATGTAGGCGCTTTAATCTCTGTCGGATTACTAGAACCCGAGACCTCAATCTTCAAACTAACCGCATCATCTGTGGTAATCGCAACATCACTAATGTATGCAGACATTTCAATAACACCAGATGCACCCGAAAAATCATTAGGGATAGGCTTTGGAAATGGGTTTGTTCTGATATCTATTCCTTTAGACTTCACTATTTTGCTTTTCCCAACAAGTGCTGCAAATACTTGCCCCCAAACCCCTCCAGTGCTGGGTCTATATGTCACTTCGATAACTAAAGGTTCTATTTTTACAAGCCCCGCTTGAGTCGGATACAATGCAACGCTCCTAATGACACGGCTTTCGTACTCCTGACCATTTATGGTACTTTCATAAGAAGGGATCCGTTCATTCAAATTATGAAATATAAAGGTCTTATAGTCATCTTCCTTAATTAACCTCATTTCAGTCACCTCTAATCTTGAATGTAAAATATACTTGACCACCACTTGACTACCTGGGTACACCTTCTCTTCAGATACCGCAACCTCCAGAAATAAATCACTATTTGAAGCTAGCTTCTTTTCTTTCAAGGGAGGGCCCACCTTTACAGAAAGGGATTGAGAGACGATACGTTTACCGTTAATGATCGCAGTCGCAGGAGGAATAGTTAGCACACCCTCGTTTAAAGCTTTTAATGAATACAACAAGACATTTTTAGTGTGGACTTTCCCATTGGAAATAGAGGAAGCATACCGTTCACTAGTCCCAACTATTTGAACGCCTTTAAAATTTGGGGGAATAAACGCCTTGGTGCTCAATCCATTCAATTCAAAAGACACCTCGAATATTTGTCCTAAAGCAATTGAATTACGAGCTGTTTTGGCGATGATGCTTTGGGCACTTATCGCTTGCGCAAAAAGGCAAAAAATAACAATTGAAAAAAATCGAATCATAGTTTGGGCTACATTTATACAAACATCCTAATGGGATCGTTATAAACGATAAAGTTTACGTTTAGGTTTTCGTTTTGGCGGCTTTTTACTAGGTGGGGTATTTCTAAAAAAAGGGAAATCAATGCTTTCTTCTTCCGCTTCCATCTCATCCACCGTTCCCTCTGGATTGGGCAATACGACAATTTGTTTTTCTTCGGTACTCAATTCACCTTCTTTTGTTTGGATGGTCATAGCTGGTATGCTCCAAACACCTGGACTATCTGCCTTCAAATAATAGGTGTACGATGATACACGCGTCATATCACCATTAAGGTAAGAAACAGAAGTCGAAGTGTTAGGGCCTGAAACCAATCTAAAATGGTCAAAAACTGGCGTTTCTATGCCATTTTGGGTCGTTGCTTGCTTCAAAACATACTGTACTTTAATAGTATGCCCCATTAAAACGGTGTCTTTATTTGTCGAAAGACTAAAAGAAGGTGCTTGCGCAAATACCATAGCACCCATCAGCATCAAAAAAATTACAGAAATTTGTTTTTTCATGATTTATTTAGTGTTTAGCAAATAATGAATTCTGTCATCAAACATAACGAGCCATGGTTTGGTTTATTATTTTTTTGCCACGCCTCTTTTTATCTATACCGCGAGGAATAATGCCACATTCACAAAACCATCGTGCCTTTGCTCATATTGGCATTAAAAATATACTTATTTCAAGTCTTTAGAAAATAGGGATATATATATTACCCCAAAAAAAACTATATCAAATTGGCTACATCTTTGCCTATCCTATCTTTAGTAGATTCTCTATTTACACCAAACTACCGTCTTTAATTTGCTTTAACTTAGACAAAGCAAATAGAATTTCAAATTAAATCAAAAAACCAACTGATGAAGATGAAGAGAAAATTATTGTTTTGGATGACAGGTCTAGCCCTATTTGGTGCTTCGTGTACCGCTCCACAAGACATCCAAGTGGAAAGAGAAACAGTAGATTTGGCTTTCCCAATATTTACATCTGAAACAACGCTTTCGGATTTAATTGAAAGCGGGCAGGACAGTTCAGCTTTAGTTGTCTTTGCCGATAACAGTATGGGCTTTGTTTATGAAAAAACGACAAGTGTGGCTATTCCAATGCCAGTTCTAGAGGACTTTGAAGTCCCTTTGACGAGTTCCGAAACTAATATTCCGAATAAAGCACTGGATAATGTCATGATGGCACACGCCCAATTTGATGAAGGCACACTTAAAGTTTACTTTGAAAATAATACGATTGCTGAAAACATAAATGTAGTCGTCACCTTTCCAAATATTGTGAAAGATGGTATTCCTGTAAAAGCTGCATTCACGCTTTCTTATGACGGTACTTTTCCGAGTCGTGCGGAATGGGAAACAGACATAGCAGGATATGATTTAAACATCATACACGACGAATTTAGTGTCCTTTACGATGCAAAATTACCCAATGGCACAAATGCCACTATCACGCAAGCGAAAATGGGTATTTCAAATGCGGTTTTAGGTTATGTGGATGGTACTTGGGCGACCGCTACGATACCCTTATCAATCAGCCCGCAACAAATTAATTTCTTTGACCACTATAGCAATGGCAGTGTTGTTTTTACAAACCCAAGTATTAAGATTATCGCGAATAATCCAGTCGGTGTTCCAAGCAAACTTGGAATTAATAATATTTCGGTCCAAACAAATACCAATCAGACAATGGATCTTCAAGGCCATTATATGACAAATGGGATATCATTAGATTATCCGACAATGATTCAAGTGGGTGATAGTAAAACAACTCATATCACTATTGACAAAAACAATTCTAATATTGTGGATGCAGCGGGTGGACAACCGACTCTTGTCAACTATGATTTGGACTACATCATCGCACATGATGGTTCAAATGACGGTTTTCTTTCTAAAGACAGTAAGGTCGATTTGACATTGCAAGCACATCTACCATTTGAAGGAAAAGTAAATGAATTTAAAGCGATCAAAAGCTTTGATGTTAAGTTTACGAATGAATATATTCAATCGGCTGCTATCAAATTACAAGCAGTCAATCAAATTCCGTTGGATGCAAGAATTCAGTTGTATTTCATTGACAATGCAGACATTAGACTAGATTCTCTTGACGCGTCAAATGGCGTATTGGCTATTGATGCTGCGGAAGTTGATTTCTTGGGAGATGTTACCCAAACAACTCGTTGGGAAAAAGAAATTCCTATTAGTCCTGAACAATGGGAGCGTATCAAAAAAGCCGTAAAGGTAGAGCTCGTTACTTCATTTACGTCTAGTGAATCTGGACAAGTATCTGTCAAAATAAAAGCAAACCAACGTGTTGAATTAAATGCTGGATTGAAGATAGTTGTACTTCCTTAATAAACCTCTGACAAAAATATCATGAAAAAATTAATTAATATAATAGTGCTTTTAGTTGTTGGATTTCAACTACAAGCCCAGCAAGAAATCAGTCTTCCTTTGATGAATCATCTTGTTAATTCTGCTAAATCTAATCCAGCTTATCAACCTACCCATCAATGGACGGTGAGCCTACCTTCTATAGGATTTAGCATGTTACATACAGGCCCAAGCTTTAGTGACTTGTATAAAAAAACAGGATCTGGCAAGTATGCCATCAACGGTACTCAAGCATTAGATAAGTTTGATAGTGATAATACTATATCAGGTGCTTTTGACGCTGATTTAATTGGCGTTAGTTTTGCTTGGGATGAAAATGTTTTTAGTTTTAACTACGGTGCTTATGTGAATGCCGCTATGACATACACTGGAGATGGTGCTAAGTTATTATTAAAAGGTAATGGCGCCTATATCGGTCAAAATCTTTCGGTAGGACCTTCCTTTTCTATTTCTGCTTATGACAAGCTAGGTTTTGGCTATGCAAGAAAAGTGGACAAATGGAGTTTTGGTGGGCGTGTAAATTTACTATTTGGCCGTAAGGCATTGATGACTTCTAGTAACCTCGTAGAGTTAAAAACTAGCAATGACTATTATGCGCTAGATTTGAGAACTGATTACACCGTTCATTCTGCAGACTTTGTAGATATTGACATGAATACGAATGACGTTAGTTTTGGGGATATGAGTTATAGACCTTTCGGAAATAAAGGATTTGGTGTTGGAGTCGATATGGGTGCTAGCTATCAAGTTAATTATGATGTCAATGTATTTGGTAGTGTAACAAATCTGGGTTCCATTTCTTGGAAAAACAATGTAAGTACTTATCACAGTAACAAGCATATGGCTTATGATGGAGTACGTCTTCAAAGCCTTGCGGAATTGGATACTGCTTCATTGTCAGGCATGTTAGATTCAATTCAAAAATTTGTAGAATTTGATAAGTCAACAGAAACTTTCAAAACGAATTTAGGCCCGAAGATTGTATTGGGTGG
>JAJRQS010000384.1 GCA_024280135.1 Bacteroidota bacterium
CCCTGCGCTTTCAAAGGATGGATATTCCCTCCTTTTGTATGTAGTTTTAGTCCATCTTCTTTATCGGTAATTTCTCCGGCAATGAATAAGTTTGGCAACACTTTCACTTTGTCTAGGTCTTTGGGGTCAACCGTAAAGAGCAATTCATAGTCTTCTCCTCCATGTAAGGCAATGGTAATGGGATCCAAATTAAATTCATCAATGGCCATAAATTGCGCATCTACATGGATTGGCACACCAGATTCTTCTACATACGCACCCACTCCCGAGGCTTTGCAGATATGCATCAAATCTGAAGCCATTCCGTCTGAAATGTCTATCATGGCAGTAGGAATCAAGTTGGCTTGCGCAAATTGAGCGATGGTATCTTGACGGGCTTCTGGCTTCAAAAAGCGGCTGATGAACGCTTGCCCTTTTTTAAGTTCTGGTTGAACTTCTGGATGCTCCTGGAAGATTTGTTTTTCTCTTTCGAGAAATTGCAAACCCAAATAGGCATTGCCCAAATAGCCTGTTACACAGATTAAATCTCCTGGCTTGGCCGTATTTCTATAGACTATTTTTTCTTTTGGGGCAACCCCTATCGCTGTCACACTAATCACTAACCCCTGTAAGGAAGAAGCGGTATCTCCTCCGACCAAGTCCACTTGATATGCTTCACAAGCCAATCGAACCCCTTCATAGAATTCCTCTAATGCCTCCACCGAAAATCGGTTGGAAATACCCAGAGAAATGGTAATTTGCTTGGGCTGTGCATTCATGGCGTAGATGTCCGAAAGATTAACGATGACCGTCTTGTAGCCCAAATGCTTCATCGGCACGTACATCAAATCAAAATGAATACCTTCTAGAAGTAAATCCGTCGAAACGACTGTTTCTAATGCACCATATTGCATCACAGCTCCGTCATCTCCAATGCCTTTAATCGTGGACGGATTGATTATTTTAAAGTCTTTCGTCAAATGGTCTATTAATCCAAACTCTCCGTACTCACTGACTTCTGTTCTCTTGGGTTGCTCTTGCTCGCTCATAGTTCTTTTTTTCTTCTGCAAATGTAGTGAATTTATGGGTGTTTGGCTCCCTGCGGTCGCGTTTATGTGCTTCCTTCGGTCGCGTTTATGTGCTCCTTTGTCGCGTTTATGTGCTCCTGTGGTCGCGTTGATGGGCTCCTGCGGTCGCGTTGATATGTATTCCAATAACAGATGATTGTAATGTTGCATAAAATCCGTAAATTGACTTGTAGTATTGAAGTACAGTTGCTGCAGAAATTAGTCTATCAACTTCTGAATGATAGAGGCTATCTTTACTAAGACACCCTCTAAATCTCCATTTAAAAAGGAGATTTGTTGCATAAATTCCATTTTGCTTTATGCTTATCTAAAGATTGAATATTACCTCCAAATTAGGCGCTACCATGATACTTCCATGACACACTTGACGAATCAAAAAGCAATCAAATACACAAAGAAAAAACCACCTCAGCAAAAGCCAAGATGGTTCATTATTTCTATTTCATTATTCGGAGGAACAAACCGCTACCGTGTCTTATACATGGTGGTGTTTAGCCTCTTCGATGAATGGATCATTAGCCGGTTCAAGAGCTGCTTTAGAGAGTGTATTAAACACTACGAAAAGGAACAAGCTTAAGAAACCAATAAAAGTTCCTAATTCAAGAAATCCCGGTAGTGTGAATCCAGCCGCAAAGTGGCTGACGTGTTCTACCACTTCGTGTGCGACTTCATGTCCGCCCTCTGTATGGGCAGCAGTTGCATGTTCGGCGTGTGCCAAATGCTCCATTGCGGTATGGCGTACACCCGGCTTAATCATCAAGAAGAAATCTAACCAGTGCCCGATGATAACGACGATCGAAGTGAATACCATAGTACCCATCTTACGCTTGTTAGAATTAGACATCAATACCAAGAAAGGAATTGGAAAGTTCAAAACAATAATGAGGTAAAATAAAAATGGATACTCGTTAATCCGTGTATGAAAGTAAATCGTTTCTTCCCCTACGTTACCGTACCAAATCAACATGAATTGCGAGAACCATAAGTAAGTCCAGAACACACTAAATCCAAACAAAAACTTACCTAAATCATGAATAACATCTTCATTTAAATTGGGTAATGCCCCTTTTGATTTTAAGTAGATGATGATTAGGATAGCAAAAGCCAACATACTGACCCACCAGCTAGACCCTGCATACCAAGCATACATTGTACTATACCAATGTGCATCAATCGACATCAACCAAAGCCATATAATTATCGCACTACTATATCCAGCTATTGCCAAATAACCAGCTGCCCATTTACGGGTACTGTACATGTGCTTGAAATCACCAAAACGTCCGTTTGTATCTTCATCTACAGAATAATCCCGAATCTTCTTATTCATGAACCACCACATACCTACAAATGCTACGGTCGCCAATAGATACATATGCTTATTCAAAAAAGCCGATTTACCTTGTAAAACAGGGTCACCGGCCACTGCTTCTGCATCCGCCCAATGGTACAAATGATGAAATCCAGCATAGTTACCGATGGCAATAATCAACATGAAAATTCCGCCAAGACCCATAAAAGAAGCCAATGCTTCAAATACACGTTTGCTCATGACAAACCATCCCGACCAAGCTGTAATCCATACAGACATAGCAAAGGCAGCCATAAAACCAATGCCCAAAAAGAAAGTAGCATTGTGTAGGAAGTTACTCCAAAAACGAGTACTCGCCATTTCTCCACCCGCAAAAAGGGTCAAGAGCATGGAGACAACTCCTAATATAATTCCGCCGATAAGCATCGACCTTGTTTTTCCTTCAAATGTAAATTGGTTCATTGAACGCTTATTTTTTCATTTAAGATTTTGTTTCTAACTGACTACTTCTTATCCTCTGTTGGCGTATAAAAAGCAGCGGTATATGCTACCCCTCGTTTTTTTGCCTGCAAAGAACGCACATAGTGTATCACCTGCCAACGCTCTTCGTAAGACAATTTATCATGAAAAGATCCCATCAAGTTCCGGCCTTTCATAATCGTGTAATAGTAAAATCCATTACTTTGATCAATGAATCTATCCAACATTAAATTTGCTGCTGGGGACGGAAATGGGCTTCCGTCTCTAGATAAATATCCACCTCCATCTGCCTTCTTTCCATGACAGATAGCACAATTGATATCAAATAATTCTTTACCGACTGCTAATCCAGATTTTGTAATAGGAAAAGGATTGGCAATGATTTCATCCATGGCTCTCTGACGTTCTTCAGGTGTATCACCATAATAAAAGGGCACATATCCATTCTTGGGTGTAGCAATACTATTGATTCTATCTCGACCCTGAACAGCCTTCATACTAGAAGAGCCACCCGCATGTCCACGAGGGATAGTATGCGCAACTGGAAGATTGTGCATTGCCAACTCTTTACGAGTCTTGACACTTTCTTCATTCCAAGTATTACGTTGGTAGTCCACAAATTTATTTGCTTCATAAGCAACAGACACACCCATATCAGGCATATACTCTGTTCCTGTATTGTTTACACCTGCATGATGACAACTAGTTAAGAAACTAGCTACAATAAAAGCGGTGATGATGATTGAAAATAACTTCATTCCAATATGATTTATACCTTTCGGCAAATGGTTAATTTAAAGATCAGACATTTCTTTTGAACTCACAAAAGTAGCTCCAGTATCATTCAAAAGGCTTTCATAAGCATTGGTGTGCTCGAAGGCCGTTCCCGTGACATCATAAGCCAAACAAAACTTGTCATCCGATATCCTATCATGCAACACCTCTGTCTCTGCTTTCATACTCAATCCATTCACGATGAAGTAAGTGACCACCATTCCTATACCTGCAAATAAAACCGTCAACTCAAAGGTAATCGGAATAAAGGCTGGAGTAGGCAAAAAAGCCTTACCCCCAAATACGTTTGGCCAATCAATCTTAAAAATCCAAGACATAAAGAAGAAAGCTGTCATTGCACCCAATGTACCAAAAATAAATCCTACTATGTGCAATCTTGATTCTTTCAAACCCAACAATGGATCTAATCCATGGATTGGAAAAGGAGAATAGACATCATAAATCTTTAGTCCACGCTCATTGGAAACTTTCACAGCTTTAAGCAAATCTTGCTCGTCATCGTAAAGCCCAAAAACTATATTTTTCTTTGTCTTCATTATCTGTTAATTATTTCAATTAGATATTTTCTTGCTTCTTGTCCAAATATTGGTCTCCGTATTCTTTCAATATACTCTTGACTTCTGCAATTGCAACCACTGGTGCGACTCTTGTGAAACCTAAAAATAACACAAAGAACAATCCAAAAGTACCTATATAGATACCTATCTCTACCCAAGTCGGAATATAATAACTCCATGAAGAGGGTAAGTAATCTCTAGCGATAGAAGTCGAGATAATTACAAAACGCTCAAACCACATACCGATGTTTATCCAAATGGACAAGAAGAAAGTCCAAAAAACACTTGTTCTTAATTTCTTGCTCCAAAACAGCTGCGGGATGATTACGTTACAAGACATCATACCAAAATAAGACCACCAGTAAATACCCGTTGCTCTATTCAAGAAAGCAAATTGCTCATATACATATCCAGAATACCAAGCAATCGCCAGCTCTGTAATATAGGCCACACCCACTATAGAACCAGTCACCAAGATGACCTTGTTCATAGATTCAATATGATTCACTGTAATGTAGTCTTCTAGGTGTAAAATCTTTCGAGTAATCAACATCAGTGTTAATACCATCGCAAAACCCGAGAATACCGCACCCGCTACAAAGTAGGGAGGGAAAATCGTAGTATGCCAACCTGGAATAACAGATGTAGCAAAGTCAAAGGATACAATCGTATGTACTGAAAGTACTAATGGTGTAGCCAACCCTGCTAATACTAATGAGATAGACTCAAAACGTTGCCAGTTCTTGGCACTACCCTTCCAACCAAAAGAAAGCATACTGTATATCTTTTTGCGAAAGCCAGTCGCTCTATCTCTAATGGTCGCAAAATCAGGTACCAATCCTGTGTACCAGAATAATACCGAAATCGTAAAATAAGTACTAATCGCAAATACATCCCATAATAATGGAGATACGAAGTTTGGCCACAAAGGTCCACGTGTATTCGGATAAGGAAAGAAGAAAAATACATCCCATGCCCGTCCTACGTGTATCAATGGGAACATAGCCGCACACATTACGGCAAAGATTGTCATTGCCTCTGCCGCTCTGTTTACACCCGTCCGCCATCGTTGCCGAAATAAGAGTAAGATGGCAGAAATCAATGTACCTGCGTGACCGATACCAATCCACCATACAAAGTTGGTGATATCCCAACCCCACCCAATGGTTCTATTTAAGTTCCATGATCCGATACCATAATAGACGGTCCAAGTAACGGCAAAAACACCAAAACTTAAAACGATGACCGCTAGAATAAACATGGCCAACCATAGCTTACCAGGCGATTTTTCTGTTGCTGCCACTAAGTCTTCCGTAATATCGTGGTAAGATTTATTACCAAATACTAACGGTTCTCTTATTGATGATACGTGTGATGACATTTATTCAATGTTTTATGATTATTGCTTGCGCAAAAACTTTATTCACTAAGTGAGCTTTAAGCATCTAAGCTTTCGTCTCTATTATTTACTCTCGTTTGGTACATGACAGAGGAAGCAACGTTGACTTCTTCTAAGGCAATGTAATTCAAACTATTTTGACGACGTTGATTCATCTCTCCGTCTTTATTATTCAAATCTCCCATGATGATGGCTTCCGTAGGGCAAGCGGTTTGACAAGCAGATTTCACATCACTGTCTCTCAACTTACGACCCTCTTTCTTAGCGACCAACTTCCCTTCTTGCAAACGCTGTACACAGAAGCTACACTTTTCAATTACTCCACGGGCTCTGACCGTTACATCTGGATTCAAGACCATTCTAGTCAAGTTATCAGACCCAAAAGCCAATCCTCCATTATCCAATTCTTGATTCAATGAAATCTGATTACCCGTAAACAAGTCAGCAGTGGTATAATCCAACCAGTTGAAACGACGCACCTTGAAAGGACAGTTGTTTGCACAATATCTAGTTCCAACACAACGGTTATAAGCCATCTGGTTCAATCCTTCTGAGCTATGGTTCGTTGCATTTACAGGACATACATTTTCACAAGGAGCATTATCACAATGCTGACACATCATCGGCTGATAAACTGCATTTGGATTTTCATAGTCTCCATAAAAATACCTATCAATACGCAACCAAGTCATTTCATGGTGACGACTCACTTCTTTCTTTCCGACTACAGGTACATTATTCTCCGCCATACAAGCCACAGCACAAGCACCACATCCAATACATGCATTCATATCAATGTGCAAACCCCAGTGGTGACCTTCACCATAGCGCTCTTCTGCATATTTTTCTGCTGGATATAACGTTTTAGAATTAAGATACTGGGCATGCTCACGCTTTTCAGCTAGCTCCTTCAAGAAGCCATCCATATCCCGTACATTCGTCTGGTACATCACAGAACGATCGACTAGTCCTCCTTGAGAACCCGACCCTAATGTCATTAATACTTTTTCATCTACATTAATCTTTTCTCCAGATTTATCCGTTCCTGTCACACCTAAACTATGGTGATATTGAACACAAGAGAAATATTTATCTTTACCTACTTTCGGCGATACTGCTACATCAGAGGCAAAATATTGCACATTACCATCTTTGTCCGTGGTCAACCAAGGAATAACATCTACACCTATTTCTTTACCCGCAGCCCCTACAACTGTTCTTCCATATCCCATTGACAACGAAACCGTTCCGCGCATTTGTCCAAATTGTCTAAAGACAGATACTGGCTTCATCTTACCTCCTACAGTCAATTCCGCAACATCAGCCCATCCTTTAAATTCTTCTGGATTCAACCCGTGCATAGCAGAGAAGCTATTCCCACCATCCCATTCAATCGGAATCGCAAGGTAGTTACCCCATGACGTTCTAGAAACCGCATCAGGTAATTCCATCAACCAAGGATTGTTAGCATATTCACCCGCTCCTACTCTAAAATCTTCAAAGAAACTGATTTCCATTTCACTACTACCTGGCTTGGTAACACCTGATGCCATTGCAGGATCGAAGCTAAAAGTGCTTTCTTTTGTTTCATACACAACATGATAGATGCCATCATGCAGTATCTTATCCCATTGCGTTTGGAAAGAACCATTCGCATTCAGACGTCCTCTCCATTGTGCCATCATGTAATCCATGACAGGTTGTTCTGAAGAAGCATTATAGTTTGGACTTTCAGCCCAAGTTAAGAAAGAGGCAATCGTCTGTCTAGTATTGAAAAGGGGTGCAATCGTTGGCTGAATAAAACTAAAGTGCCCACGCTTGGCTTCTACATCGCCCCATGATTCCAAACCATGGTGTGCAGGAGCAACATAATCACAAGCCGCAGCTGTTTCATTTAGATGGGTGCCTAAAGCGATTTTGAACTTCACTTTTTGCATTCCTGCCAACAGTTTATCCGCACCGGGTCTATTAAAAAGTGGATTGGCTTCTATTACGATTAAAGAACCAACTTGACCCGCATTCATTTCAGCTACTAACTGTGCATAAGCTAGGTCATCACCTTGTCTTTGATTCGACGTTGCCGTCAAATTAATTGTTGAGCCATAATTGCCCAACATATTATTCATGGCATTCACTAAAATCTGTTCTGCCTTATTATTTGAATCACTAACGATTAGCGACTTACCTCTATTGGCCCATAGCTTGGTAGCTACTTTCGCCAAAGCAGCAGCAGCCTTTCCGTTGGTTGCTGGAGCTGAAATTCTAACACCACCTGCTTTTCCCGCAAGGGCATTATACAAAGTAGCGATTGCTGCGCCTTGCTCTGAAGGCTTCACCATAATTCTATTATCCGCATTTGAGCCTGTTAAAGACATACGGCTTTCGACTTGGACATGCCAAGACATGTGTTTATTTTTTGCGGAAGCCTTACGATTCTTGACATATTGACCTGCATACTCAATTGGAGAAATCCAAGTCCCTAAGAAGTCAGCTCCGAAACTTACAATTACATCTGCCTTATCGAAACGATATTCAGGCACAAAACGGCTACCAAAAGTAGCTTCATTGGCTTGCAATAATGCCGAAGAAGAAACAGGATCAATAGTAACCACCTTTGTATTCGGATATCTTACGATAAATTCATCCATTGCAGCTTTCATCGTCGGACTCATATTGGTATTCGTCAAAATGCGAATATTTCCATTTGCGAAAGCCGACTTCGCTGCTTTATCAATAGATGCCCAATCACTGGCCGTAAC
>JAJRQS010000385.1 GCA_024280135.1 Bacteroidota bacterium
GATTATATCAATTCATTTATTGAAGTCTATAATGATCCGAAAGGATATAGAGGTTCTTATGAATCAATCATCCAAATAAAAGATTTTGAAGCGTCAAAACGAATGAGTGCTGTGGCAAAAGAAGCGCAGTGGTTTGAAGATAACTCACCTATAATGGATGCACATAAAAAGAAAAATGTGGTGGGTGTCACCTATAAGGTAGTGAATGTGGCGGCGGAGTCAGGAGATGCAAGCCCTTCTACACCGATAGGCGTAAACCTACCCAATGCCAATTGGATACGTGCGACGCATGGTTCTAAATCCGTAAGCCTAGGAAATATAATAGAAGCTTATTCGGCCTCGTCGGCAGGAGGGATGTTGAAGGAATTTGCATTTGATCAAGCAGAAATCGATCGTTCTAAAAAGTACGGAGAAATATCGGACAAAATGCATACCGCGCTTCACGAAGTAATCGGGCATGCAAGTGGTATTATTAACCCAGGCATCGGAACACCAAAAGAAACGGTTAAAAGTTATGCCTCCTCATTGGAAGAGGCTCGTGCGGATTTAGTTGGTTTGTATTATTTACTTGACCCAAAATTAGTTGAGCTAGGATTGATACCTTCTATAGACGCAGGAAAAGCCGCTTATGATGATTACATAAGAAATGGTCTATTGGTACAAATGCGTCGAATTAAATTGGGCGATGACTTAGAAGAAGCACATATGCGTAACCGTCAGATGGTGGCATTGTGGGCGTATGAAAAAGGAAAGAAAGACAATGTCATTGAAAAAATTCAGAAAGACGGAAACACCTATTTTAAAGTTAGAGACTATGATAAGTTGCGCGTACTTTTTGGAGAACTCTTGCGAGAAACGCAACGCATCAAGTCAGAAGGCGATTACAAAGGCGCTGCTTATTTGTTTGAAACTTTTGGGCGCAAGCTAGACCCTGAATTGCATAAAGAAGTATTAGCACGAGCAGCCAAACTAGACATCCCACCTTATGGAGGTTTTATTAATCCAAGATTAAAACCTATTTTGGATAAAGCAGGAGAGATTATCGATATAAAAGTGGAGTATCCCACTAGTTTTGCAGAGCAAATGCTTGAATACAGTAATAACTATGGGGTTTTACCTATTCGAAACTAAACTTTAGAAAGTTGTGCAAAATTAATGTTATAGATTTTAAAAAACATGGCGAAATGAGATGATTTTTATCGTGTTTTGATTTTATAATAAGATTATAATCAGGTACTTATAATTTTTTTTCAAAAAAAATGCTAAATTAATGACATCGAAATAGCAGTTTTTTTTAAGATAAAAATTTGAGTATTGGAGACTATCTTTGAGGAAGATAAAGTAAATTAATTTTTTTTGACCCACGTTTTTACAAAGAAGCGTGGGTCTTTTTATTAGTTCTAAATCGAGAAGATACTTTTGTGGGATGAATTACCTATCCATAAGCACCAGAAGTTAAATTGTTAAATCTCCCTAACATATATAAATTTTTCTTAATTTTGCGCCATGTGGAAGCAATTGTTTTTCTTGTGGAGCCTAGCCGTATTATTGATGATGCCATCAATGATTTTTGCGCAAGCTGAAGGGGTAAACCCATTTGACTTGAAGCAACGAATGAAGGAACAAAAGATTAACAAAGACACCGTAAAGAAAGGCCCAACCAATCCATTTGATATCAATAGAGACGGAGCCATTGCTCGGGATGAGCATGAGATTGACTTTAATGACCCATCCTTTTTAAAAAAAGGATGGAAGATTGAGAGTACACTGTTTTGGGTTTTTATATTATTGTTGTTTTTCCTTGCAGCTTTGATACCCTTTGCGAGGCCTACGATGGCTTCTTTTTACAAAGGGCTATCCGGAGCTGGGCCCTTTAGCATTCTCTTTCGAAATATCTCTACTTTTTTTACTCCAATGGGTATTTCGATGTACATATTTTATTTTTTGAATATGGGTTTATTCGTGTATCTAGTCGCAGAGCATTATGATTGGATAAAAGGAGAGAGTCTCAAAGAATACCTCATGATAAGTATAGCAATAGGGGCAATTTCCTTTATCAAGTATATCGTGTTACGGATTATAGGAGTCATATTTCCCGTTCAGAAAGATGCGATAAAATACACTTTTTTGATAGGTGTTTTTAGCAGCTTGATAGGTTTGTTTCTTTTTCCAGTCAATCTACTTTTGGCATACGGAGAAGAGATATACAGAACACCTATTATATACATGGTCATTTTTTTGTTAGGAATAATATATATATACCGATATATACTAGGCACTTCAAGTACGTCTCCAAAAATTATTCGGAACAAATTCAATTTTTTTATGTATCTTTGCACCCTAGAAATCGCCCCTGCTCTAGTTTTAGTGAAGTTTTTACTAAACTTTCAAGGGCTTGAAATTTTGAACTAAATAGTAGTTTGGATAGTTTTTTGCTGGACTACTTTAAAAATATATTGAATGACGACGAAGAAATCTAAGACTTCAATCAAGGAAACCTACGCACCAGTCAAAAAGATACTTATTTCTCAGCCAGCTCCTTCAAAGGGAAATCCATATATCGAGCTACAAGAAAAATACGATATAAAAATTGATTTTCACCCATTTGTTCATGTAGAAGGCTTAAGTGCTTCTGAATATAGAGAACAAAGAGTGTATGTAGATGAGTACACAGCTTTTATATTTTTAAGCCGAACGGCTATTGAAAACTTTTTTAGGTTGCTAAAAGAGTTGAGATTGAAAGTAGATCCTGAATGGAAGTATTTTTGTTCTTCCGAAGCTGTTTCCACTTATTTGAAAAAATTCATCAAGTATAGAAAGCGTAAAGTTTTTGCTGGAGAAAGAACGATTCGAGACATTGAAAAATATATTCTTAGACATAAGGATGAAGCCTTCTTCTTTCCAAAATCGACCATTACTTCTGATTTTGTAGGCAACTACTTTAAAGAATTGGATATCCCTTTGCAGGAAAGTATTATGTATCGTTCGGTGGCTAGTGATTTATCTGACCTCGAAAATGTCTTTTATGATATTCTCGTATTTTATAGCCCGTTAGGGATAGATTCCTTGTACGAAAACTTTCCAGACTTCAAGCAAAAAGAAACAAGAATAGCTGTTTTTGGAGACAAGACGAAAGAGGTAGCAGAAGGAAAAGGTTTGAATATAAATATCAGTGTACCCAATCCTAAGTTCCGCTCTATGACGATGGCTATTGATGATTATATCAGCAAGACGCTATAGAGGGCAATATGTCCGCTTACGCAAAAGTTATAAGAAAATAAGATTTGACGAATGAAAAAATATTTGAGATTTTTGCCTTTTATCCTTTTGATCGCCCTAGTGACTTTACCTAGTTGTGGTCGTAAGTCGGGATGTCCTTCTACCGAAAATCTTAGACCGAAGACCAATAGAAAAGGAGAATTTAAGCGTTCTAAATCAAAAAGCGGTCTATTTGACAAGAAAATGAATAGAAGAATCCGTAAGCATAAACGGCATTAGTCCGCACATTACGCTTGCGCAAAAAGTTTATGGAGTTTCCACAACTAATAACTTCTTTACAGAAAAATCTAGGGCAGCCATTGCCTGGACAAGCTGCGCACAAAAAGATGGCTCAGTTTGGACGCCAATTTGACTTTAAACATCAAGCTCCGCCCAAATTAGCAGCCGTCATGCTATTGCTCTATCCCAAGCAAGGTAAAACCAATATTGTCCTTATCCAACGGACTGCACATCCATTAGATCCCCATCAGAACCAAGTGAGTTTTCCAGGCGGCAGAAAAGAAGCCAACGAAGATTTTCAACAAGCCGCCAAAAGAGAAACTTTTGAGGAAGTAGGCGTGCCACAAGACCAGATTCAAATCATAGGGAGATTGTCTCAGGTGTATGTGGGAGCCAGTAATTTCATGATACACCCTTTTGTTGGATACCTAACAGACACCCCCAAATTCATTCCGCAAGAGACAGAAGTTAAAGAAATTTTAGAAATCCCAATAACACACTTATTGGATGCAGCCAGAAGAAAAACAACGGATTTTTCTGTTCGTGGTTTTCAATTAAAAAATGTGCCCTATTTCGACCTTGCGGACAAAATTGTCTGGGGAGCAACGGCAATGATTTTAAATGAATTTTTGGAAATTGTTGATTGAGCAATCGAGTTCTTTACAAACATCTATCTGGCGATTTACTTTTAGAAGATTGCATAAAAATAAATGTATTATAAAAAATCTGTATATTGCGTTAGTTATACAAGCAATATTTTTGCTTTTTTACCCCTTCGTGGGAAAATGCTGAAAAGCGGAAATTGATTAACTTAGTTGTTGATTACCGACGTTTGAAAAAAATAATTATCCATTCGGCACTACGGGTTTTCCGTATTATACCGACATAGACCACAAGTCGCACACAGTACTTCTCAGATGCATAATTGTTAGAGATGCTGACATACCCAAAATGGGGAATTCAAAGGATAAAACCATAAAAAAACGGCCTATAGTGAACAAGTTTAGACGGCAGCTTCAAGGACTAAAGCCA
>JAJRQS010000386.1 GCA_024280135.1 Bacteroidota bacterium
AGCGATATCTTCATCGAAAAACTTAATACCAATGGTGAATTTGTATGGGTCAATACTATAGAAGGTACAGCTAATAACATTGGTAAATCTGTTAAGGTAGATAATCAAGGTAATGTATTTTCTGTTGGGCTTTTTGCTGGAATGGTTGATTTTGACCCTTCTACAAATGAACATGACATCACCGCAGCAGGTCAAGTGGATGGATTTCTTCAAAAGATTGATAGTGACGGTAATTTCCTTTGGGCGAAGCAAATTGGCGGTACGCAGGATGATGTGATAAACGATATTTTTGTTGACCAAAGTAATAGTATTTATGTCACCGGTTCTTTTACTGGCGCATTTAATATTACTCCTAATAAAACTTTAACATCCATAGGAAGTACAGATATATTCTTTGCGAAGTTTGATAATGATGGAGCCTATAAAACTGCTATATCTTATGGTGGTGGTCTAAATGATGAAGGCACCAAAATCTATGTAGATGCTGCTTCAAATATCTATACAGTCGGTTCTTTTAATAATCTAGATGTTGATTTTGACCCGACTATTGGTTTGCACCAAGTTGCAAATAATGGATTAAAGGATGGATTTATCCAAAAATTAAACTATTGTGTAGCCGCTGACAAACCTGCTGTTGTCGCTTCAAGCACTACGATTTGCGAAGGAGAAAGTGTTGAATTAAGCATTATTGGTGGCAACTTAAATAGTGCGTCCAAATGGAATTGGAACGAAGCTGCCTGTGATGGACAGAATGTCGGAGAAGGTAATTCTATTACCCTTACGCCTACAGCTACTACGACATACTATGTCGGAGGTATTGGAGGATGTACTTCTCAAACGGTATGCCAAGAAATCAAGGTGACTGTAGATGTTCAACAAATATACAGCTACACTGTAGATGTCTGTAAAGGAAGTGAATTCTTTTTAAGCAATGGTACATCTATTATTGTTGAAAACGTCGTTTTAGACACCACTGTAAAGGTTGCTAATATTGGGTGTGATACACTTATTATTAGAACTATTATACCTATGGAAACGAATAGCTCTGAGGTTCAAAACAAAACTTGCAAGGGTTCTGAATATACATTTGAGGACGGTACTACTATGACTATTGTAGAAGCAACTACACATACTAGTGTTTTGACTTCTGCTGCCGGGTGTGATTCTACTATCGTAAATACGGTTATACCTGTTGAAGCGACTTCAACTGAGGTTCAAAACGAAACTTGTAAGGGTTCCGAATATACATTTGAGGACGGTACTACTATGACTATTGTAGAAGCAACTACACATACTAGTTTACTGACTTCTGCTGCCGGGTGTGATTCTACTATCGTAAATACGGTTACTCCTGTTGAAGTTAGTACGACAGTAGAACAGACAGACAATACGATTACAGCTATTCAAGAGGGAGCTACTTACCAATGGATTAACTGTGAGACTCAAGAAAACATTGAAGGGGCTACTGATGCTTCATTTACGGCTACGGAAACAGGTAACTATGCAGTTATCATCACAATGGCTGATTGTTCAGAGACTACAGAATGTACTGCTTTGACTATCGTAGGGACTAACGAGCCTATTTGGAAGAAGGAGGTGAGTATTCGTCCAAATCCATTTACAACTGATTTGTATATTGATTTCGGAAGAACGATATCTGGTAATATTTCATTGGTAAACATTACTGGAAAAACCATCTACACGCAATCGGTAAATAATGTTCAAAACATGAATATCGATGGGTCTGATTTGAAATCAGGAATTTATTTCTTGCAAGTAATTAAGGATGGTGCTATCGCCACTTATAAGATTGTGAAGTAATTTTCAGAGAAAAGATTGATTGTAAAGCCTTTTTCGCTCCTTGCGGAAAAGGCTTTTTTCTTTGCCTGCCTATATTTAATGCACTAATTAAAAAGCACTGCCTCTGCCGATGCAGGCAGGCACTAGATCGTTTTTTGCCACGAATGCACGAATTTTTTCTCCCTTTTCCCCCTCACCACCTTAAAACCACTATACCATTTTTTCTCCTTTTACCCTTTACCTCTATAGAATGCACGAATTTTCCTTTTTGACCCTCCATCTGCAAAGGCTGAACAACTCCGTAACAACAATTTGTGTTTTTATTTTTCATTTTTAAACTAATTTGTGTTATCTTAGCGCTTAGAAATCAACTAATTGCTAAAGATGGATATAACTTTGACTCTTTTATTTGCATTGGGCGGCCTTATCATAGGTGGATTGGTCATGAGATTATGGCTACAAGCTCGGCACCTCCCTAGTAAGCAATTATATGCAGAAAAGCTCATCGCCGAAAAATACATTCCAAAAGAGGCGTACACTACTTTGCAGGAAACTTCAGACATCTTACGGGCAGATTTACATGAAACGCAAGAGGAATTGCGACGGACAGAGTTAGACCTTGCGGAAAAAAAGTTAACCTTAGAATATAAGGAAAATCAATTCCTCCAACAAGCCCAAGAGGCAGACCTTTTGCGAAAGCGAGCCATCCAAGAATTTGAGCACATTGCCACTAAGCTCCTTACGGAAAAAACAAGGCAATTTACGCTAACCAATAAACACCAAATGGACGAAATCCTCACTCCCTTAAAAGAAAAAATTGGAGATTTCAAAAAAGACTTAGACCAAAAATACATCGCGGAAACCAATGACCGTATTTCTTTACGGGAAGAGATGAAACACCTTCGATCCCTGAACCAACAACTTTCTAATGATGCTAATAATCTAGCCTCTGCATTAAAAGGAGATAATAAAATGCAAGGAAATTGGGGAGAATTGCAACTGGAAAGAATCCTTGAAAATACTGGGCTCAAAAAAGACATCCACTACTCTAGTCAGTTTTCTGCCCTTTCGGAAAATGGAAAAATCCAACGCCCCGATTTTGTCATACATTTGCCCAACAAAAAGCATATCATTATTGACTCGAAAGTTTCCTTAAAAGCTTTTGATCTATTTCATAATACGAATGATGAAATTTTGCGCAAGCAACACTTGAAGGCTCATATCAAAAGTGTCCGTCAACACATTAAAGACTTACACCAAAAAGAATATCAACAAATTCCTAGTTTGAATTCGCCAGATTACATTTTACTTTTCGTACCCATAGAACCTGCTTTTATGCTCGCTATTCAAGAAGATACGAACCTCTTGACAGATGCGATGGAATTAAATATTGTTTTGGTTACAACCTCTACCCTCTTGGCTACTTTGCGTACCGTTGCTTACCTTTGGAAGCAAGACAAGCAAAGTAAATCTGTCACCGAAATTGCCCGAATCAGTGGACAGCTCTATGATAAGTTTGCGGCCTTTATTGAAGAGATGCAGCAGGTAGGTAAACGCATTGATAGTGCCCAAAATCATTGGTCTATTGCGATGAAAAAACTTTCAGAAGGACCAAACTATGAGGAAACCATCATTGGGAAAGCAGAAAAAATTAAAGAGCTAGGGGCTCGTACTACCAAGCGTATTGTGGTCAAGGAATTAAGGTGATTAACACTTAGGACAGAGGGACTTTGAAGCTAAACATTTTGTTCACAGCTTCTATTTCATTTTACGTTCGATTCCTCGATTATTCACCACAGATTTTTTGTTCACAGCTTCTATTTCATTTTACGTTCGGTTCTTCGATTCCTCGATTATTCAATTATTCACCACAGATTTTTTGTTCGCAGCTTCTATTTCATTTTTGCGTTCGATTCCTCGGTTCTTCGATTCCTCGGTTCCTCAATTTAGGATTACCACGAATGCACGATTTTTTTCAATCTGACCATTTGTCACTAATCTGTTTTGCCGTATCTACCATTGCTACATCCCAATCCGACACATTCCAATATTCAAACCTATTAGATTTTTTGATGTCTGCTACTGAATTGGTTTTTAACATTTGCGCAAGTAAAATTTGCTCTTGATAAAGCGATTTACTATTAACAGGTTCTGTTTCAAATTCAAATGGTTTACCCCAATTTCCAACTATACGTTCTGGCGTATTATCAATAATACTTTTAATCTGATAAAAGTCATTTTGGTATTGTTTGACACTTTCAGGAGAGCTAAAGGTATGCCCCAAACGTTCTAATATTACAAATTCAACATGGGGACATTTAGCCAACACCTTTGGCAATACGTCCATTAAAATCTTAGGCACCTTTCCATCATGTGTATCCCTCCGAACCTGTTCCTTTCGATAAATACTCTCTTGCCAGCTTCCCCCTGATAAGTGAATCTCTTTTACTTTCTCCAAAGGATATAGTTCAACAAGTTCTAAAATTTCTACCCCAAAATTATGCGCTTGACAATAAATATTATGTAAATCTAATAATATAAATCCATCTACTACCTCTAATAATTTGTCTATAAAAACACCTTGTTCAAACACATCTTTTTTTGAAAAAGAAAAAGCTAAATTTTCAATACCCACAGGCAATTGAACCGCATCGGCTAATCGTTTCAGGCGATCCTTTCCCACCTCCAAAGCAACCTTTGATAAAGAAATAGGTAACGGAAAGCTTGCATGGTAGTTATCACTGCTCATAAAACCAAAATGCTCTGAAATGTGCGTGTAGGAATGCTGTTGAGTAGCTAACTTTGCACGATCTAACCAAGCTTGTTGTTGCTCACTCCACAAGGCATTGAAGACCGAATAATACACCCCATGTCCAAGTAACTTCCCTGCATCCCCAAATTCTTGTAGCATCCCTTTAATCCAATCCGGCACACGCTCATATTTAGGAAACGTATCAAAGGACCATTCTACAACATCTACATCTCCACTTGCAAAGAGAGGTAATACAGCTTGTAAAAATGCTCCTTCTGGCATCAAAGAAATGCCAAGTTCTATTTTCTTTTTCATCCCATTCCACATGCTGGACACCCCTCTGGATCACTATGTCTTGGAGCAGGTGGCGGAGTTAAACTATCATTTCCTGGTGTTAGAGGAGCTGGAACTTCAGGTGGTGGTATCGTACAATTTGTCATTGTAGGCACGTCTTTACCTTTAACTGCCGTAAAAGGTGTTGCGCCATTTTCTTCAGCTTTTGGGGTCTCACCACAAGCCATAGAAGACGCAATCAGGGTTGCTAATAATAATTTAGATATTTTCATTGTTATAAATTTTTGTTGTAGTTTAATTAATTAACCTCGACCACAGGCAATACAATTACCTTTCCCATCAAATGGACCATTAGTATTCCTAATTACTTTAGTCGTATCAGGTTCATTTGTTGGTGTAATTATTTCAGGAGTTCCAATTGTATTAGACGTATTCGAAGAAATCGTATCCACTACTTCTTGACCATAGGTCGTACTCGAAATCAACATAGCAGCTAATAAAGCTTTTGGAATTTTCATATGCATTGTTTTATGGTAAAACTAACATCGCTAACAATTATTGTCAGTCCTACCCAGTAGATGCATCAATAGTCCCTTTTGGTGTGTATTGAGTATGACTAAAAATAAATTACATAAACTCCCAGCTTTTTCCATCAAAATAATCGAATCCCCAGAAGCCTCGATACATGATTAATCTAACTTTAGAACCAAAATTAGGATTCTTAGGTAAGGCCTTATTGGTGCGAAATTTAAATGCTCTTTTGTCTTTATACAAAACAATCCAATGCGTATTTAAATGCACTTTTTCACCAAAATACAGCTCCTTATAGGCTTTCTGCTCTTTAAACTCATAGGATTCAGCGTATGGCTTTTTTTGCGAAAGCATTCTATTGGATATACTCGCAAAATAGGGGGATATTGCCATGAAAAAAATGGAAACCAAGAGGTGGGTGGAAATAAATTTGGGGTGTAAAATTCGTGTCGCATAGCCTATCATCAGCAAAACAACTATCACCCCAGAGCAGACCGAAACAGAGGTCTTCACTAATTCCCTGAGTTCGAGGGTATTGGATAAAAATGGATACTCCAATACATAAAGCACCACCAAACTAATGAACAATATAACACCAATTACAAAAAAAACATAGGATTTACTAGTTTCTTCGTCACTCATGAGGTATGTTTTTAAGCCAAAACTCAGGCTATTGCCGAAAAATGGCCTTTGGGAGCACTTTTTTCAAAGAAAATACTGACTTCTTCTCTTTAGCTTGTACATTTACGAAATGAATTCATAAACCCCTACAAATAAAAATCATGGAATATAGAAGATTGGGAAAGTCAGGACTGCAAGTGAGTGCATTATCATTGGGTTCTTGGTTGACTTTTGGCAAACAAATAAATAATCCAACAGCTGAGAAATTAATGGCACATGCCTACGATCACGGTGTTAATTTCTTTGATAATGCCGAAATCTATGCCCGAGGTCAATCTGAGGTCGTGATGGGTAAGATTTTGAAAAAAATGAAGTGGGATCGGACTTCTTATGTGGTTTCCAGTAAGGCTTTCTTTGGAGACGGTAGAAATAAACCCAACCAAATAGGGCTGAGTCGCAAGCATCTCGTAGAAGCTTGTCATGATGCCATGCGCCGGTTACAAGTCGATTACTTGGATTTGTACTTTTGTCATCGTCCAGATAAGAATACACCAATAGAAGAGGTCGTTTGGACCATGAATCATCTTATTCAACAAGGAAAAATCTTATATTGGGGTACTTCGGAATGGTCTGCACAAGAGATCATGGAGGCACACATGGTAGCCAAAGAATATCGCCTTATCGGTCCTACAATGGAGCAACCACAATACAACATGTTTGTAAGGGATAAAATGGAAGTTGAATTCAATCAAATCTTTAAAACTATAGGAATGGGGACGACCATTTGGTCTCCTTTGAGTAGTGGCGTTTTGACCGACAAGTACTTGCGTAAAAAATTTCCAAAAGGAACTAGATTAGGCATGGATGGGCTAGAATGGCTCAAAGAGAAGGCATTAATTGAAGAGCGGTTGCCCAAAGTTGCAGCATTGAATACTTTAGCTCAAAAACTAGATATTAGTTTGCCTAGATTAGCAATTGCTTGGACACTAACGAACCCAAATGTTTCTACGGTTATATTAGGAGCATCTAAGATCAGTCAATTAAAAGAGAATTTGAAATCAATTGAAGATGTCGATTTGCTTACGCCAAAAGTAATGGCAAAGATTGAAAAAATACTAGCCAACAAACCCCTAGCCCCTGCGTTTTAAATAGGACAAAAAACAAATCATGAATAAAAAAATATTCGTTTCTTCCGAAATCGGTCAACTCAAAAGAGTAATTGTACATCGTCCTGATGTGGGCATCAATCGGCTTACGCCAAAACGTTTTGAGGAATTACTCTTTGATGACATCGTTCATCTGGAAGAGATGCAAAAAGAACATGATATTTTCACTCAAGTACTCACCGCATTTCTAGGGGAAGGCAATGTCATTGAAATAGAAAATATCCTAGAGCAAACTTTATCTTTTGGAGACAGAGAGAAAATGATTGATGAGTTGATGGTGTTTGAAGAATTACCTTCTTCCTACAAGGGCTTACTCATGGGTTTAGAAATACCCGCTTTAGCGGATGCCCTCATTAGTGGGATTATCTCCGATCAAGATTTAGTATTATTTGACCCCATTCCCAATTTTATTTTCACAAGAGATATTGCCGTTACCGTCAATGATCACCTCATCGTCACTAAAGCTGCAAAAGAAGCTCGTTCACGTGAAAACTTTTTGACCCGTTTTATTTTTAGAGAACATGGGGTATTCCAAAAAATGTTTAAAGAAGGTAAACTCATCGACTTAAATAATTTAGATTTATTTCCCCCTTCCCCAAAAGGTCAAAAGGTATCCATCGAAGGAGGAGATTGTATGATCATCCATCAAGATTATTTTTTAATCGGAAAGAGTGAACGCACGAGCGACCATGGTGCTAACTTATTGAAAAACAGCCTTTTAGAAAAAGGTGTGGTCAAAAACGTGGTCAAAGTAACCATTCCAGCAGAACGTTCTTTTATGCACATCGATACTATTTTTACTCGAATAAGTGAAGACCATTTGGTCAGTTATAAGCCGATCGTGGTGGATGGTTTATCTTCGTATGTAGATGTTTTTCGCGCAGATGGAACAACCGC
>JAJRQS010000387.1 GCA_024280135.1 Bacteroidota bacterium
AAAAAACTGAGCCAATCACTGTAAATTTGGCTAAATCCCCTCGATTAGAGATTGCTCAACGAATAAGTAAATTATTTTAGGAATTGATTTTAGCTACGGTCAATTGACCAAACTTGCTCATTAATTGAGTGAGTATATTTTTAAATTTGATGAAATGAAAAATTTATTATTTGTATGGTTGTTTTTTCTGCCCATGGTTTTATTTGGTCAGAAAGCGAATTATGATTCTCCAAAGTTTAACAGCTTTTTAACAAGCAGTAAAATGCAAGAGATTAGATTGTTATCTGATACGATATATAATGGAGGAAAAATTATTTTCAGATATGAAGAAGTAAATTCTTTTAAGTCCTTAGATGATTATCTTCCATTTTTTAATTTAGGAGAAAATGTGACCTTTGAAGTTGCAAGTGAGAAGCAGAGTAGGTTTGATAAAGACAAATTATACACCAGATATGAGCAATTTTACAAGGGTATTCTTGTAGATGGTGGAGGTGTTACTGCTGGGTATATCAAGACTCATGGGGGTACAACTACCACAGACGGTGGTCCTTGTGATCGGCTCCAAATGCTTGCGCCGTACTTTTTTTCGGATATAAATATTTCTGTTGTTCCAACAATAAGTGAAAAACAGATTCGAGAATTATTGGGTGTAAGTAGCATGAAAGCAGACCTAATTATTACAACAAATATAAGAAATGATTTTGAGTATCTGTTGACTTGGAAGGTTAACCACGGTCGTAAGGTTTCTTGGATTGATGCAAATTCCAGTGAGATTTTAAAATCAATTGATGCAATTATGCACAAAAATGCACCAACTGAAGACTATGGTATTCAAGATATGCTAGATTTTACTGTTGGAGGAATAACCTCTCTCGAATCAGGAGATTTAGATGAGAATCCAAATGTCGATCGATTTGTTAGAACGTATGACTTTGCTGGCAAGAATATTTATGAAACGAAGATTACAGATTTTAAAATGGGTTTGATACCTACTTCGGCTATAAATGAGGATTGGTCGAATGGCAATGCTCCAAACAATGTATTTCAGGCACATTTTATTGCAAGTGCAGTATCTAATTTTTATGCTGAAGAACTTGATATTAATTTTAATACTTTACACGTTGGAGCAAATTGTACTGAGCTAAATGCTGGAGCTTTACCCACGTCTAGTTTGACTGAAGGTTGGATTGTAGTTGGCGAGTCCAATTCAAGTACCTTAGCTGAAGTAGATATAATTGGGCATGAACTTGCTCATGTGTATTTAAATGGATTTCTTAATTATTCAGAAGCTGGTAATGCTTCTTTACAAGAAGGCTTAGCAGATATGTATGGAACATATATAGAGTCTTTATTTCAAGGAAATTTAGATTGGCAAGGGGGAGATGAAGTTCCTATTGACGGAAGAGATTTAGAAAATCCTAGTTTTACATGCTATACAGATGTTGAAGATTTTACATTTGAGGAAAGCCATTTAAGGTCTACTCCGCTAGGTCATTGGTTTTATCTCATTACGGAGGGAGATAGTGGGATCCCTTCACTTGGCATTGAGCGTGCTATAACTATTGTTGATGAATCGCTAACACTTTTAGGGAGCAATTCTGATTATCAAGAATTACTCGATGCGACAATAACGGTTGTTAGTGAAGAATTTGGGATTTGTTCTAAGGAGTATTACTCTGTTACAGAAGCTTGGGCTTCAATATGTTTAGGAGATGAACTCGATATAAGATGCCCAGGGTCGCTCCGAGGAAACTATTCAGTGTGTGAAGAAAGTGACTATTTAAATGTGTGGGTAAATGGAGCTTCTTTTCCTGATTACAAATGGTTATTAAAAGGAAGAGAAGCTCTTAACTATGAGAATTGTTGTTTTCCACAGAGTGGTAATCACGTTTATGGTGGTAATAGTTTGACAATTATTGATTTTCCACATCATCCTTTCTACCCTCAGTATTTAAGGATAGAAGCAACTCCTTTTGGTTATTTTCCAAACATAAAACTTACATTTAAAGTTAAAATTGAAGATTGTGATGGAGATGACCCAACATGTGAAGAGTATTATAATAATAGTTCCCATACTACGAATGAATCTTCTACGCTAAATAATGAAGCAAAATTATTTCTATCTAATTTGGAAAAACTTAAAGGTTCAAAAGTAAGTATAATTGATTTATTGGGCCGACCAATTTATAATGGAGAGTTTGATGATTTTCATTTTAATTCAGAGCAATTCATTGGTAATTTTGTCTTTGTTGTTTTGCAAAGGACAGGTGAAGTTATAAAGTTTGAAACTCATTTTTTGAATAACAAGTAACTTCTTTGAGAAACTAAGGTTCGGCTTTCTAAGCCGAACCTTTATTAAAATTAAAAATAAACAAAATGAGAATACATATTGCATATTTATTTTTTCTTTTAATAGTATTCCCTCTTCACCTTTTTTCTCAGACAAGTGTTTTGCCTTTTGTCGGAGGAATGGTTAATTATTCATTGTTTGAGGATATTCCGAAAAATACTTTCCTTAATGGATTGAATAATATTGAGCAAAATTGGGTTCTAGTACCATTCATTGGCTTAAGTGTTGAACAACAAATACTCAAAAGATTTGAGGTGGGTGTTAATGGTTATATTTCAAGAATTAAGCATGAAGAAATAGCTCAAGGTGGTTTTGTAGGAAACACCTATTCGATGTATACAACAAATACTTTTCAAGCCGATATTCAATGTCTATTTTTACTATATTCAAATTTACATATAAGTTCGGGAGTAAGACTAATGAATGTAAGGTTTAGTAAAAGGTTGGGTGATGAAAGTTACCCTAATTCGGGAACTTGGACATGGGCAGTTTCCAGCCAGAAAGGAATTCATTTTATTGGTTACGTAGGAGGAGTCAGTTATGATATAGGAGCTCTAAAACTAGGCATAAATTATGTTTCTTTGACTAAAACGAAACGAAATGACTCTGCTTGGACTAAGAATAAAGCTTTTGAAATGACAATATCATATAGAATTCAAATTTTAAAAAAGGGAAAAAAAAGCAATAAAACGAAATGCCCAAAATTTTAAAATGGTATCTTTTGTTTAAATAATAAGATGGAATACAGAAAAAGAAGAAAGAAAACTTTCGCTAACAAGCGATGATGACATCAGCCTCCCTTTGCCGCAGGCGCAACACAAAGTGAGCCCGCTGCATATCGCAGAGACGTCAGCGAAAATTATGAAAAAAGAAATGATTCTAGCTATCGGTCAAACTCACTAAGGCTCTTTGGTAAATTGAGTGTTGAATTTACTGTTATATGTTTAAAAATGAAAAATATTTTCCTATTTTTCCTGATTTCCTGATTTCTATTTTACTCATGTAAAAAGATAGATGTTGGACTAAAAGAGAAGCCTGATGCAACGGTTAATACCGTATCCGATAGAAATTCTTCAAAAAGGTTTTCGTTTCAAGAAGTGTATAATTGGAGGTGTAAACTTACCTTTATTAATTCTTTCCAGCCCTTTGAGGTCTCCGTCAAATGCCTATGGGTATTTCGCCAGATTTAGTGTGCTTGATAAAGAAATGTAAGTTGCATCTGCATCTTTTATTTTAAGACCACATCATGCTTTCCTGCCCATTGTTTTAGATCCTGTTTTCCAATGGCAGCCGCCATCAAATCCGGAAATAAATCAGGCGTACAAGCAAAAACAGGAATCTCTAATTGGTTAACCTGCTTGGCAATACTTTTGTCGTAAGACGGGATGCCCTCATCATTTAGCGCAAGCAAAACAATCACTTGCACACCATTTTGCTTTAAGTCTTTCATTTTTTTGAGCATCCTTTTTTCAGAACCCATTTCATACAAATCGGTGATTAAAACCAAAATGGTGTCCGTGGGTTTTTCCACTATTTTTTTGCAATAGCCCAAGGCTTTATTAATGTCCGTACCACCGCCCAACTGAACCCCAAAAAGCAAATCGACTGGATCTTTTAAGTCTTTTGTCAAATCTGTTACTTCCGTATCGAAAACAACCATCTTGGTTTTTACACTAGGCAAGGATGCCATCACAGAGCCAAAAATACCAGAGTAAACCACCGAGCTACCCATAGACCCGCTTTGGTCCAAACACAAAATGATGTCCTTTAGGCTTCTACGATTTTTGCGACCATAGCCAAAGAGTTGTTCGGGTATTACCGTTTTGTATGCTGGTTGATAATTTTTTAAATTTCGTAAAATGGTTTTGCCCCAATTGATTTCATTGTATCGTGGACGACGATTGGGGATACTGCGGTTGATGGCACCCGAAATGGCTTGCTTTAAATCCGTTTCTAGTTTTTGCAGGAGTTCATCCACTACTTTTTGGATAACTCTACGAGCCGTATCTTTTGTTTTGGAAGGAATGAGTTTACCCAATTCCATCAACGTTGCCACCAAGTGGACGGAAGGTTCTGCCTGCTCTAAAATCTCAGGCTCCATCATCATCTTCTCTTTCAATTCTGGAAATTGCATCGCATCATGTTGCATGATATCGACGACTGATTTTGGAAAATACTTTCTGATGTCCCCAAGCCATCGAGCGATACCGGGATTAGATGCACCTCGGCCGGCCGACCTTTTTTCCATACCGCCTTCTCCTACTCCATATTCAAAACTTTCGCGTTTTTCAAATTCATATAGAGCCCCGAGTGCTTTGTCTCTTTCCAAGTCATAGCCCGCTAATTGGCAACCGGTACCATCGGCTTCATCACCACCCAAAACCAATCGCCACCGTTTTAAATTTGTAGATTCTGTGTCCATTATTATAAATTTAAAATCGTTTTAGCGGAAAGTAAAGAAGCTAGTGCCATTTCTGAATCAAAGTTTTGATCGGGTTGCATAGCTATTGTGTATTCACTATCAGTGCCGATTCCTTTTTTTGCTTTTTCTCCAATTTGGCGACGCTCATTATTGCTAAAATTAGAAAAGGTACGCCTTAAGATAGGCAGTAAATCATCAAATATCTTTTCGTCTAAGTCATACATCCAATTGTACAAAATATTCCAAATTGTATTATCTAATATTAAAATCATCGCACTCCCTTTTAGAAAGCCTTCTATCCATGCTGCTGAATGCATCGGTTCTTCGCCAACAGACAAAGCTCTTGAAAATCCTGCCTGCACTTTTTGAGAATCAAACCGCTGGGCATCTAAAAGGATGCGATAAGTAGCTCCTTGAATTAAATAGGACACCCCGATTTCATTTGACGTTTGTTCTAAAGCATCTATCCAATCATTCACTAATTCCTCCGAACCTAGTAAGGTGATGACTTCATTTAATTTGGAGATTAAATTAAAAATTCGGATAGCCATCTCATCATCTAATCCATAACAAGCAGTAGGTAAATTAATATTTATTTTTGATAATAAATTATGAATGAGGTTTAGCAAAACAGCTTGATCTGTTTGCCTAATATCACTGTACCTAGAAATTTCAATCAACGGAATGACCGCTTCTAAAAGCAAGGCGACATCACTACTCAAACTCACGACTTTCTCAATTCTATTTATGATAAAGTCCACAGAATCAAATAGTTCTGCTATAATTGAGGATTGAATCAACTGGGTCAATTGTCCGACATCATTGCTGTTTTTAGCCATGTCATTGACGTAATTTTGGGCAGCCATTTCTATGTCATTGCCCCAAATGGCTTTGTCAATTATTTGCAACATAATCTCGGGTTGCCAAGCCAAAGTCCACACTTCTTTAAAAGTTCCTTTGGAACGGACTGTTTTTAACTCTGCCCATTTTATTTCTAATACAGCTAACCGATGCAAAAAAATACTTTTCTCCAATCCCCTTGGTTCTCGCAGATCTAATTGGTAAGTTTTTTCATCCTCTCGGATTTGTAAACGATATCGTTTTACTTTTTTATCGAAGTCTGTTTGGATGGGTAGCTTGGGCATGTCTGCGGGTACCCGCCCCATGCTTTTTCCTATCGTTAAGTTTTCTTTGACATAATTCAGCTGAACATCATCCCCCATACAAATGACCGAAATAATGGCTTCATCCATCTCTGCTAAACCGGGTCGGCTTAGGTTACGCATGGCAGCCAATGAAGTCGCCAGTCGATAGGTTTCAATGACATGTGCGGTCGATACATCAAACTCTTTTTCCCTAAAAACGCTCGCCGCTTTTATCAGCCATTTTTTTCCATCATCCTGTTGATACTTCCATAGATGCTCATACCAACCTGGAGAATCCAATCCAGCCCCATATCCAGATCGCCAGGAGAGCCTAGAATTTAGCCATGGAATCCAAGAAGTTTTAACTTTCTTCTTGGGCAGTTTTTTCATCAATGCTTGATCGGATTTTTTCTTTTCAGCATACTTCAAAAGAGCAGGCGCATGCCAAGCACCACAAACAAAAACTATTTTTTCAAAACCCTCTTTTTGAGCTTTGCGAATGGCTTCTCGCATAAAAGCTTCTCTCAATTCATTTTCATGATAATCTATATTGACATAATTTTGCCGCAAGGCAGTCATCACAGATAACACCGCTTCAAAATGTTCAGCCGCTGAAACCAATTGCTTTTGTTCAAAATAATGCTCCCACCACAAATCTGCACTAGTATAGCCATCCGCTTGCGCAATTGCCTCCAAGGGTCTTGGGTGAACGGGCAGTGGAAATTTTTCTACTTCCTGGTTTTCTTCGTTACCTTCTACTTCCTCCGCCTCTAAAGATTGGGCCTTTTTTTCTTGCTCGGCCGCTTCGATTCCATAGGAATATTGAAGGGGTAAATCTGCGGTTAGTAATTTAATATTATTCGCTTGCGCAAAAATAAAAGCCTGCCATTCAGGAGAGTATTCCGCAAATGGGTAAAAAGCAGATTGCTTTAAATTATCGGGATTATAGGTTAAAATGGCTAAGGGTGGCTTAAATCTTTTTAGGTCAATCGCCTCGATGCTTTCCATTAATTCCATGGGTCCTTCGACTAGAATTAAGTCGGGTTGTATTTCTTTGAGTCGCTGGGCGGTGTTAATAGCCGAGCCGACTCCATGATGCCGTATGCCTAAAATATTGATTTCCAAAGGATTGCTTTATTGGACAAAGATAATAAAAAATGTGGCATTTTACGTACTAAAGCGTTGTGCCATTTACGTCAGGGTAACTTCTCCTTATAGGACATATTTTTTTACCTATTGTAAGTAAGCACTCAAAAGATACAACCAATTCTGTTTTAATAAACGCGACAAAGGAGCAAATAAACGCGACAAAGGAGCAAATAAACGCGACCAAAGGA
>JAJRQS010000388.1 GCA_024280135.1 Bacteroidota bacterium
CGTTCTTCTGGTTCACAATTTTATATTGTAGAAGGTAAACCTGTAACGAATGAATTTTTAGATCGTATAGAAGCTACGCGTGGTTTTACTTACACGCCAGATCAAAGAAAAGCATACTTAGCCAAAGGAGGCACTCCGCAACTAGATGGAGAATATACCGTCTTTGGACGAGTCATAAAGGGCGAGGAGGTTATTCATAAAATCACCGCAGTTAAAACAAATCGCGCAAATCGTCCTGACGAAAATGTTTGGATGAAAGTGTATTTAATAAACTAAATAATAAACTAAGTCATGGGCAAAAAAGTATTGGGTCTCGACGTGGGTGCATCGGCAGTAAAAGGAGGTGTTGTAGATCTCAAAAAAGGAGAAATGATTTCCGAAAGGTTCAAAATTAAAACGCCAAATCGCCCGGCTTCTATTGAAGAAGTTTTGGAAGCTTTCGCAAAAGTGGTCAAACACTTTGACTGGAAAGGAGAAATCGGAATAGGTTTTCCTGCTATCGTCCAAAACAATGTGATCCTCACCGCTTCTAATGTGGACAAAAAATGGATCGGAAAAAACATTCAAGATACTTTCGGAAAAAAAGTAGGATTGAAGGTGTATGCAGTCAATGACGCAGATGCTGCCGGCATGGCAGAACGTGCTTTTGGCGGGGGGAAAGGTAAAAAAGGAACAGTCATATTGTTGACTTTAGGATCTGGTATCGGATCGGCTCTTTTCAGAGATGGCATTTTAATTCCCAACACAGAATTTGGTCACTTAAAATTCAAAGGAGAAATAGCAGAAAAATATTGTTCCTCTAGAGTTAAGGATTTGGAAGAGCTTTCTTTTAAAGAATGGGGCAAGAGATTAAATAATTACCTCTTACATTTAGAGCTTTTATTTAGCCCTGATTTGTTTTTGTTAGGCGGAGGTATCAGTCGAGATTTTCCTAAGTACAAGAAACACCTTTCGGTAAAAGCAAAAGTAAAGCCCGCTCAAATGCGTAATGTCGCGGGCATCGTCGGAGCTGCAATGGCGGTATTACAGAAATAGCCTGAAAGCGTTGCATCAGTCAACTTTTGCTTCAGTTTTCTGTTTATAGGCTATGAAAATCGAAAAAGTAAATAAATCCGAGGCCTTTAAGCCACTTGTCAACAAGGTCGCTAAGAGCGCCATTGAGACGATAGATTTGGAGCAGTTTTATCCAAAAGATAGTTTGCATGAATTTGATTTGAAGGATTATCTCTTTCGAGGAATGATTCTTCGAGAAAAAGACTTTCGGGAATCGGTAAAAGAACATGACTGGGCACAATACCAGAATGGTATTTTACTTGTTTTTAATTCAGCGGATGCCATTATCCCTATGTGGGCATATATGCTTATTGGAAATGCGGCTGCCGATTATGTCAAATCCACCTACCACGGGACAAAAGAGGATTACTTGGCGGACTATTACCGTCAGTTTGTAGCGAATATGGACCTAGAACCTTTCAAGGATGGGATGATCATCCTAAAGGGATGTGGTAAAAAACCGATTCCTCCCACTGCTTATATGGAGTTGACACGTTTGCTCAAGCCACTTGTAAAATCTATTATGTTCGGAGAAGCTTGCTCTACTGTTCCAATTTTTAAACGTCCCACATTACATTAATATTCCCCATATATTTGTACGCTATTCTTGCCCAAAGATAATTGGTTAGATTTTTGTATCCCCAAAGGTAACTTTTACCCTTATTTAGAGTACAAAAAGTTAATATTCCCGACCCTTTTATCGTTATAGGAAACCGACCCCAATATACTAGAGAAAAGCCTTTTTTAATTATTTGGGAAATTCTCCAATTAAATATCATTGTATGAAATATCGACTTGGTTTTTACAGCTTAGCTATTACAGCTGCGTTTGTTCTTTTACTCGCCTCTTCCTATTTGCCAATTGATGCTGTTAGTGTTTCAGCAACAAAGGACACTAAGGCAATAGGAGCTACTCAAGAAATAAGGGCTTTCGACCTAAATAAAGATTTTTATTTTGCAGACGAACGAGTACCCACTGAAGATCAAGATGTATATGAAAGGCTAGATCGAGAAATACTACACATTGCCTATCATCATACGAGTACGATTTTGGCAATCAAGCGAGCGCAAAGGGTCTTTCCTATCATAGAGCCTATCTTAGCCAAACATGGTCTGCCAGATGATCTCAAGTATTTAGCGGTAACCGAAAGTTCATTAGCAAATGCTACTTCTGGTGCTGGTGCAAAAGGAATTTGGCAGTTTATGAAAAAAACGGGTGCTTATTATGGGCTTGAAATTAATAACCAAATTGATGAACGCAACAACCTAGAAAAGGCAACAGAAGCTGCCTGCAAATATTTGAAGCATTATCATGAACAATTCGGCTCTTGGGCATTAGCCGCCTCAGCATATAATATGGGAGGACCACGTTTGAAAAAAACTTTAAAAAAACAAAAAGGAACGACGCTTTATGATCTAAACTTGAATAAAGAAACCATGCGTTATTTCTTCAGGATTATCGCTAACAAAGAAATCATGCAAAATCCAGATCTTTATGGCTACTATGTTGCACCCGAATTAAAATACAACGAGTACCCTGCTTATTTAACTGTAGAAGTAAACGGACCAATACCAAGTTGGGGTTCTTTTGCCAAAAAACACGGCATGTCCTATCGTCAATTAAAAGTCTATAACCCTTGGATTAAATCCGAATCATTGACGAACAAACACCGTAAAAAATATACTGTGAGGGTGCTCAATTGAGATTAGGATAGTGCGGATTAGATGGCATTCGAAACAGAAATAGAACACAGATTACACAGGTTTTTATTTTGAGCAGGGATTTAATTCTTACGGTCGATTGCTCGATTCATCGCAGCCTGCCTGGCTTCAGAAAGGCAGGCTACCTGATAGCTAATTTCAGTAAATTTGACTCTACATACCTTTACCACTTCACTAAAACTAGTTTCAAACGGCGTTTATATTGACTAGGGAAAATTGCTTCACCAGCAGCGATTTGCAAGCCATCTCTCATTCTTAACAAAAGATTACTATCAGCAGTATTAAAAATACTATTTCGTTTCGCCTTTCC
>JAJRQS010000389.1 GCA_024280135.1 Bacteroidota bacterium
AATACTTCATTGACGTAAATAATGTTGGAGGGCAAGCCTTGGGTGTAGATGTACGTTTAAAAGAAATTCGATTATTGGTTACGCATGATTATCTTCATGACTTGACTATCTGGTTGCATACGCCTTCTGGCGAAAGGATAAGATTAGTTAAGAACATAGGATATGAATATAGTAATTTTGGAAATCCATACGACTCGGGTTGTATTGAGCCAACCATTTTTGTAGATGATCTATGCGCCCCTATGGTTTCTGACTTTGTAGCTACTGCTAATGATACCACGAACTACATCGGTCGATTCCGCCCTGAAGAGCCCCTTTCTATGCTTAATGAATTGGGTACGAATCCAAATGGTACTTGGTGGCTAGAAATCTGTGACCAACATGCACCTAATATAGGCGTGTTGGAACACGTAGCGTTAGTTTTTGACCCAATAAATTGTTCTGTACCGACCGATTTGAATGTTAGTAGTGTCGGGGGGGATTTTGCAGAATTGAATTGGGGGCAATTAACAAATAGTGACACCTTATATATAGAGTATGCTGATTTTGATTTTGTACCTGGAGAAGATGCTGTTGCTGGACAAGGTAATCTGGTTGTCGTAGCAGGGGTATTAGACCAGACAGTATTATCAGATTTGCAACCGTCCACCCTTTATTATGGCTACATACGATCTAGATGCGGCGATGATTATAGTGATAATATTTGTTTCTCTTTTAATACGACTTGCGCAAATACTGCTATTATTACGAATTTCGATACAGAGAATACTTGTTCACCAATTTGTAATAATACTTGCTTGTTGAATGGTATTTGGCATAATTTGCAGGAAGATGACAATGAATGGATAGTACGTACTGGTAAGACTCCTTCTTTTAGTACAGGGCCCAAAAATGATGTTTCCCTTTCGGGTAATTATATTTATACAGAAACCTCTCAATGTCCCAAAGGAATTGTTGCAGGTTTGCAGTCAAATTGTCTTTTTATTGGAGAGGATGTGGCGGAGCAATGTGCTTTTTCATTTCAGCGACACATGAAAGGTAGTAAAATGGGTACATTGCGCCTTTTAGCTTTTGACCTTGCGGAAAATGCTTGGGATACGCTTTGGTCAGAACATGGTAATCAAGGAAAACAATGGGAAAAATATTATATAGATCTGATAGACTATATGGGGAAAACCATTCAGCTTAGATTTGAAGGAGTGAGTGGAGGAAGCAGTAGCGACATGGCTTTAGATGAGTTGATTCTATATGGTGATATTCAAGACCTTGGAATGGCCACTACTTTTTATAAAGATGAAGATGGGGATGGTTTTGGTAATCCAACTGTTTGGGCATCTTCTTGTGGGAATATACCGCCTGTTGGATTTGTGACTAATGACATGGATTGTAACGATAGTGATCCGTTAGTAAATCCTACGGCTGAAGAGATACTTTGTAACCAAATAGATGAAAATTGTAACGGGCTGGCTGACGATAAAATATTACAGACACCTGTACTTCCTGAAAACTCGACTTTTTGCGCAAGCAATACCGTTGAATTGACGATATCAAAACCTCCTATTGGTCAGTATTATTGGTATGTCGATGGAGTAGCCGTTGCAAATGGACAAACAGTGGTGTTTGATGGTTTGGATGATGGAGCGTTCATTGCAGTGGTTGATTCTCTAACGGATGGAGCCTATACTTGTAAGAGTGATTGGGCTTTTACGGAAGTGAATCTCGTTCCAAACCCTTATTTGGGGCCAGATACGACCGTTGCGTTTTGTGGAGGTACTACTTTTGCTGGCGCTTCTATTGTGTTAGAAGACATCGGAGGGGCTGCGATAAGTACAACGATATATAGTCAATTACCTTTAGTAGATAGTAATATCATTGAAGAAGACTTTTTTGTGCCAAGTGATTTTGGATCGGTCTTTTATCAAGGTGCGACTGCTGATGGATGTACGGACATAAAACAAGTAAATTTTAGTTTAGCACAACCTCCTTCTGTTATTATTTCTCCCTTTATGGACACACTTGAACTTTGTCCCAATAACATAGAAGTACTGGAAGCCATCGTCGAACAAGGCGTACCGCCTTTTTTATTCCAATGGAGCAACGGTTTTACGACCCAGCTAACACTTGCACAAGTGCTTACAACGCCTGATGATTATAGCCCGCTTTCCATTAGCCTAACAGATGCAACGGGTTGTGTTGGAAATGATACGATTCAAATTAGAAACCATAGTATTGTTTCAGGAATTAATATAATAGACCAACATGATGTGACCACCTGTGGAGGATCAGATGGCGGTTTTACAATTTTTCCGCAAGGAGGGACTCCGCCGTACATCATTTCTTGGGAAGGACCTGTTTCAGGGTCTGCGGAGTCGATGGAAAGTCTAGTTGTTCAAGGTTTGACGCAAGGCGCATATATTGTTAATATTACGGATAGTTCTATTGGCTCATGTATGGTTTCTTTTCCCGGTATTATTATTAATGCTCCTGGTTTAAGTGTGGATTTGGATACGGTGAAGTCTGTGAGTTGCTTTGGAGGAAATGATGGTGAAATAGTCCTCGAAGTAGTAGGGGATAACCCTATTTATCAGTGGTCAGACGGAGAGATGACACAAAATAGAAATGACTTATACCCAGGTATTTATGATGTAACGATTTCAGATGCTAATTGTACTTTGACCTTAAATGCTATTGAGGTGAAAGAGCCAGATAGTTTGCAATTACTCCTTTCGGAAAAAATGGATGTAACTTGTAATGGTATGGCTGATGGTACTGCACAATTAAATGTTTTTGGGGGGACAGCCCCTTTTGCGTATCATTGGACGGCTCCAATTTCTTTGGAAGGGGGAGTGGTTGACTCTTTAGATGTCGGCAACTACTCATGTCAAGTGACGGATGCCAATGGCTGTACTTCTGGCGAAGTTTTATTTGAAATAAAAGAACCCGAATTACTAGGATTTTCGGCAACAGTCGAATATGAATCATGTCCGAATATGTCTGATGGTAAAATCCAAACAGTAGTGGTGGGTGGGGTAACACCCTATAGCTATACATGGAGTGATACCTTATTGTCGGGTCCCAATACAGATAATCTAGCAGCTGGTTTTTATAATTGTGTGGTTTCAGATAATAATGGTTGTACCATTGATGGGGATTTCTTTATTTTTGCAGCAAAGCCCATCGAATTAGATACAGTTATTGCTATAGCGGCTTCTTGTGTAGGGCTGTCTGATGGTCAGTTAGTGGCTTTTGGTTCTGGAGGGGAAGGAGTTTTACAATACTATTGGGGAAATAACACGAATAATAAAACGATTGACAATATTCCGAATGGAACATACCCACTGAAAATTATTGATGACAATGGATGTGAATTCGATACGCTTATCAACCTTCTTGCTCCTCAAGTATTGACAACCGCTGACTCCATTCATGGCGTATCTTGTGCAGGCATGACAGATGGATATATTGCACTAAATACGCAAGGGGGTACATTGCCTTATCATTATCAATGGTTGAATGGACAAAACGCCTCGACCATTGTCGCCTTGGAATCTGGTTTGTATTCGGTGACCATATCTGATGGAATGGGATGTAGAAAAATAGTTGATAGCTTGCTGATTAGCGAACCAGATACACTGACAGTGGTTGCCTATCCTGAATCAGTACAATGTAACGGGGAATCTTCTGGGGCTGTATTAGTAGATGTGGCGGGTGGTACAAAGCCTTACCAGTATTTATGGAACACAAATGATACGATTCAAGATTTGGTTGCAGTGCCGATGGGTCAATATTCAATGACTCTAACGGATGCACACGGCTGTCAAAAAACCATTGAAGAAACAATCGAAGAACCCAATGTATTGCAAGTAACAGTACTTCATGTAGGCATGGCTGCCAATTGTATCGGTAATACTTCCAAAGGTAGTATTGATGTCGCAGTATCGGGTGGGGTAGCGCCGTACGATTATGCTTGGAATAATGGAGATACCACCAAGAATATAAATGAATTGGAACCAGGAGATTACAAGTTGGTTGTAACGGATGCAAATGGATGTAATCATTTTTTGAAAGAAGTGAAGATTTTTCAATCTGAATTAGAGATGGAAGTAATTCCAGAAAGAATTAAAAATATTAGTTGCTATGGAGCAGAGGATGGACTGATTATTTCAAAAACGAATGGAGGAACTTCTCCTTATAATTATAATTGGAGCAATGGAATGAGTAGCTCCAATCAATGGGTAAATAGCCCATTCGATACAATTGGTGCATTAGATAAAGGATTGTATATCTTGACGATTACAGATGCTAAAGGTTGTACTAAAGTATCAGATGTTTTTGAAATAGAAGAGCCTGCCTTACTGCACGTAAACTTAGATTCTGTTCATCATAATCGGTGTGTCAATGAATATAATAGTCAGATTTTTACGACAACTACAGG
>JAJRQS010000390.1 GCA_024280135.1 Bacteroidota bacterium
CAGAAGACCCTGACTATTCCTTTTCACATGCCTTTCTCGATACTAAGATCTACTATGCCTCTGCATTTGGGATACAGTCTTTATACCTTCAGTCAGAAAGAAAAAAACTCCTCAATCCTACTTCAGGGATAGTTGCTATTACAAACAAATTGACTATTTATGACAAGAGCACAGGAGACTATTATCATTTTAGCAACCTCCCTTATACTGATACTTTCTTCGAAGCTACCGCCCAGTATCACTATGACTTCTCGCCTGAAGAATTAATCAAATTTGGCTATTCAATTCCTTCAGACTTTATGTATTCAAAAGGGGATTCCATTCTATTCTCTAGTGACACTCGAATCAAACATAATATCGAAAATGGTCCTGCTTTTGGGTATATGACAATTACTTATGCCCCGAATTTATACTTTTCGGAAGAAGCAGCACCAAGCCCAAGTGACATCATTGCTTGTGACTGCAAAAAACAAGACCTAGAAATTGCTAATATTGCACACCATGTTCAAAAAGGAATTGCCAACACAGTGGAATTCTGCTATGGCTCAACCTCGGACGGAGGGGTCCTCATCCCCTTGCTATTTGGTGTCATCTCCAATTTCTTTCCAAACGAATATCGCAAGACCGTACAAATAGACAAGATAAAAGTGCCTAAAATAGAAGGGCTTGCGCTAAAAGAATCCTTTATTGAATTTGCAACTTTAAACGGTCAATTTATCTTAGACTATCCAGACTCAACAGTTATTCATCATAGCGCCATTGAACCTGCTAGTGTGGAATTTACAAACGAAGATATTAACGGGTATTACATTTTTGAAAAGAATGATTTTCCAGACTTATTTTGGGATGACAATCTCTACTTGCGATTACGCATGAATTATGAAAACGAGCTGTGTTCTTTTGATGGAGGACACTCCTACCCAGGAACATTTTTCACGGATTTTCTCCCAGAAAACCCAACATACAATACTATCAAAAATAACCCTTTCGACGTTAGATTAGAAGGGGTAAAACCTGCACTTAATCTGAATTTTGAATTGTGCGAAATTACAGAGCTAAGTGACACCATTTCATGGTTCCTGAATATTGTGAATGCAAAGAATTATCAATGCCCGCATGACAACGTGGACACCGCTCCAAATGTGTGGCTCCGACCCATAAGCTCAAATGGAACGATAAGTGATTATAGTCTTTTTAATGCAATAACCGGTGCCGAAATTCCAGCCATAAATGGTATTTTCCAATTAGACTCATTGCCTCAGTGTGACACCATTAGACTCCAATTAAAGGCATTGAATGCTAGTTGTCAAAAAGAAACGGTCATTTTTAATTTTGGATGGGATTGTATCCCTTATACAGACCCACTGCAAACCCCTTGTGGGTCTCTTTCTGAATCTTGCACTGTTTTTTCTTTTGCAGGTGTTATTGATATTGAACCTGACAGTATTGAACTAACATCAGCGCTATGCACAGAAATGCCTTGGTCATATGTTGAAGTATTTGATGCGGGACTAGGTGCTATTTTTAATTTAAAACTAGAAGCTCAGCTTCCGCCAGGCTTATTTATAAAACCTGGGACGACAGAGATGGAATGGCCCTCAGGAAGTGGTAATTTCATCTCCGTAAATGACCCTTCCAATCTAGGGAATGATTTATACCAATGGACTATTACCGATGAAATTACAGCCTTGAATGCACATGGTGTCCCGGGTGTCAATTCGTTTCCACAAAATGCTATACGTATTCGTTTTAAAACAGAAACCAATTGCGATTTTATTTCTGGATCTTATATCATCTATTCTTCTACAGCAGAAAAGAACTGTGGCTTACCAACCAATACCATTGCTCAACTAGGAGAGCCCCTTCACATTACGAGTGTTACCGCTCCCTATACTTCCACATTGACTATCGGCTCTGATGACATTACTGCATGCGGAGATACTGTAAACCTTCAAATTAACTTTAACTTCTCAGCTCCAACAGGTGCAAATGATTTATTAATAGCTCAGCTTCCGCCAAACATCATGTATGTTCCAAACTCTTGTAGTGGAAGTTTTACAAATTGCACCCCTAGCATTAGTGGAAACGAACTTCAATGGACTTTACCGGAAGGTCAACTGACGGCAACCCTATCTTTCAAAGTAGTAGGTTTTAGTGGGTATGATTGCAAAACTGTGGCTATTCCCTTTTATGCTACAGCCGGCACGACGGCACTATGTGTAGGGGACAATCAAGACTGTAACATCAAAGTCCAAACAGGATCACAAATTGCTAGTATTGAAATCAGCAAGCCCGTTTTTACTATTGACCAGTTTTATGCGATTCCCCTTTCGGAAAATGAGAACTTAGTTGATTTATTTATTAATATTACCAATGAGGGCATTAAAAACACTGCACCCATCATTGCTAAGTTGTATTTTGATAATGATGGCAATGGTATTGTCTCAGCTGGAGACGACCTTTTTAATACAATTTCTTTTGATAATTTTATTGAAGAAGGGGCATCTAGCGCTTTATC
>JAJRQS010000391.1 GCA_024280135.1 Bacteroidota bacterium
AAAAAATGTTTTTTTTGGAAAAATGCTTGCATTATTGTTAATAGACCTGTAATTTAGCGGAAGGTTAGGAAGTTAACCACTTGATAACCAACACTAAACATGTGAAATAAACCCTGAACAAGTTTATTTCTTTTTCTGGAATAAAAATTTGATTAATGGGAATAGTGCAACGATTGTTATCGCTACCTTCAAATCCAGAACATATCCACAAACTTGAACCCTTTCTTGCTGACGTAACGTCTCCCTACGGCTTAGACTGTGGTAGTTACGGCAAGATTCTTATTAGCTTGACTGAAGCTGTCAACAATGCAATATTGCATGGCAATGAAAGCCAAGAGTATAAAGATGTCTGTATCAAGTGTCATCAAAACGGTAAAACCATTAAATTTTGGGTCTCTGATGAAGGTCAGGGCTTTAACCCAGATGAATTACCCTCTCCTTTAGAGGCCGACAGGTTGATGCTAGAAGGAGGCCGAGGTGTCTTCTTGATGAAGGAACTGACAGACCAGATAAAGTTTAAGAATAATGGCTCTACTGTAGAGTTGTGCTTTAATGTCTGACACTTCTATTCAAATATTTATTGAAGATTTACAAAACTTTTCTTTTGACCAAAGGAATGCTATGTCTATATGGTTGCAGTCCGTAGCCAAAGAAGAGGGTCAAGTCTTAAAAAGCATGAGTATCATCTTTTGCTCCGATGCGTATCTGTTGGACATTAATAAGGAGTATCTTCAACACGACTACTATACTGACATCATTACCTTTCCGCTACATGATGACGGGCAACCAATTGAAGCCGATATATTTATTAGTATCGATCGCGTTACCGAAAATGCCGCCAAACTACAACAAGATTTTGACCAAGAATTATCCCGAGTGATCGTGCATGGACTTTTGCACTTGTTGGGTTATGGTGATGCGACATATACCGAAAAGAAGGCAATGCGCCAACGGGAAGATTTTTATCTTGCGAAAAAGTAGCCAGTATGCTTTAGAGGTGAAGGGTGTAAAAAGGTGTAGCGGTTTTAAGGTGTTAGGGTTTTAAGATGGGTATAAATAGAAAAATTAATCTGTGGCAAAAACTAATTAGACTTCCAATAATAAGGAGTCAAAATAATCAACACACTAAATAGTTCTAGTCGTCCGATAAGCATAAAAACGCTCAATACAAACTTTCCAATTTCAGGTATGCCTGCAAAATTATTAACGGGTCCTACTGAGCCAATACCTGGCCCTACGTTTCCAATGCAGGTAGCAACAGATCCAATCGCTGTTAAGAAGGGCTGCTCTATTCCATACCACCCGAGTATGATCATCATCAGAATGGCGCCAATTACAAACAAGGCTAGATAAACAATCAAGAAAACTAAAATGTGGGTAATGATCGAATTACTGACAATGTAATTATCAACTTTTACTTTGATGATGGCTCTTGGGTGTAATAGCCGTTTGAATTCGAGTAAAGCATTTTTGACAAATACAACATGCCGAATGACTTTTACACCACCACTTGTCGAACCTGCACAGGCCCCCGTAAATAGCAACATGAAGAAAAACATGGTCAAGCCACTATTCCAAGCCGTATAATCCGCAGACACAAAACCTGTTGTTGTAACCACCGAAATAACTTGAAATGCGGCATCTCGAAAAGATTTTTCCACACTTAGATCTGTGCTATAAACAACAGAAGCCGTTACACCTAATACAAAAAGAAGAGTCGCTATTGCATAAGTCCTAAATTCATCACTCCCAAAAACACGATCAAACTTGCCTTTTAATGAGAAGTAAATAACGGTATAATTCATCCCAGCGATAAACATAAAAATGATAATAGGGTACTGAACAATCGGTGAATCGAAATGCGCCATACTTGCATTCTTGGTCGAAAAGCCTCCCGTTGACATCGTCGTCATCGCATGATTTATCGCATCAAAGAAAGTCATACCGCTAATGAAATACAAAATACACATCAAGAGTACTGTTAAGCCAAAATAAATACCCCAAAGCCTTTTTGCAGTTTCTTTAATTCTTGGGTGGATCTTATCAGAAGTTGGACCTGGTGCTTCTGCCACAAACAATTCGACTCCGCCAATACCTAGCATTGGAAATATCGCAACCGTTAGTACAATAATACCCATACCCCCTATCCACTGAGTCAAGCTTCGCCAAAACAAAACACCTTCCGGCAGGGCTTCAATGTCATTAAAGACGGAGGCGCCGGTGGTTGTCAACCCAGAAGTACTTTCAAACAAAGCACTCGTCAAACTCGGAATGGTGCCCGTAAAAATATAGGGCAAAGCACTAGACAAACATAAAATTATCCAACCTAACGTTACAATCAAATACCCATCTCTTTTGGAGACTTTATTAGTCTTTGATTTTAGAAAAAACAAAGGCAGCCCAATAGCTCCAGAGAGTAAAGAAGACCACAAAAAACCGCTATAATCATCTGTCCCATAATAGATAGAAAAAATAATAGGCATCAATGTGAAGCCACTAATTAGTAATAGTAGCAGCCCTATAATTCGGAATATTAATTTGAAATTAATCATCTAATTGAAAATGTTTTCAACGACAGGAATGGATACTAAGGACACATAGACAATAACCTTATCCCCTTTTTTGAAAAGAAAATCAGGCTTGGGTACGATACCGTTATTATCTCGAATAATACCGACGATAGTGCTATCGCTTGGCAACGGAATTTTACCAAGGGGGACTTGTGTTAAATTATTATCTTTGTGTATCTCGAATTCTATGATTTCTCCATCTACCCCTTTCAAGGAAGCAATAGCTTGTATTTTTCCTTTCCTTACATATTTAAAAATATCGTTGGCTGCAATGATTTTTTTGTTAATTAAAGTATCAACGCCGATGTTTTGAGAGATGTGCGTGTATGCCGTATTGTCAACGTGTGCAATGGTTTTATACACCCCCAATTGTTCTGCCATTAAACTTGTAATAATGTTTGTTTCTGAAACAGGAGTCATCGCCAAAAAGGCATCCATATCTTCCAGTCCTTCTTCTTTAAGAAGTTCAATATTATTATAATCGCCATGAATAACTAAAGTTTTATTTAGTTTTTCAACAAAACTATTAGCAGCATTTTCATCATTGGAGACTAAAGAAACATGGTAGAAGTCTTCTAAAACTTTGGCGGTTTCTAGCGCAAGGTTTGTACTCCCAATAATCATTATTTTGGAAATCTTTTTAAGTGCTTTGCCTAGATAATTATTAAGAAATTGAAAGTTTTGTGCGTTGGTAACGAAGTACACATGATCACTCGCTTGAATGGTCATGGTAGCTTCAGGGAAAATCGTTTTTCCATGTCTTAGAATCGCAACCGTTTTTAAGGAAAAAGTGGGGGTATCTTTATCCAATTGTGCAAAAGTCTTACCGACATGTTTACAAGAATCATCTGCGGTAAAACCGATAACAGATAGTTTACCTTTTTCAAATTCATAAATATCCGTGAAAGAAGCAAGGTGAAGTAATTTAGTAATCTCATTTGTTGCCAAAAGTGTGGGCGAAATTAAATTATCAACTCCTATTTCACTAAAGTGCTTCTGTTGCTTTTCAGAGAGATATTCAATATTACTGATACGGGCAATGGTTTTTTTCGCCCCAAATTTTTTCGCTAGAATACAGGAAAGCAAGTTGGTTGTTTCGCTTGTGGTTACCGCAATGAATAAATCAGCGTCACTTGGGCTTGTTTTGCTCAAAACATCTAGGGTCGTGATGTCTCCGTCTATCGTCAGGACATCAAGATGTGAACTTACATAGCTAAGTAAGTCTTTGTTTAAATCGACTATGGTGATATTGTGGTTTTCTTGAACCAAGAGTTCTGCAAGGTGAAACCCTACCCCACCAGCACCTGCTATAATAATATCCATATTATTTTTTTATCCTTTCGGAAAATACGGGAAAAATAAAATCGTGCAGCAAAGGTAGTATTAGTTACTATTATTTGGACACATTTTATTCAACTATTCAACACTTGAACAAAGAGTAAAATTCTCCAAGACAAAAAAAGGGCAGATATCAAACGGTATCTGCCCTTTTAGTTAACAATATTGAAGATTTTTAGCGCCTAGAGGCTACTTTGGCTTTTATGCTCAAGGTAGCATGTGGGACCGCTAACAATCTAGGTTTAGAAATAAGTACGCCAGATATCCGGCAAATTCCATAGGTCTTGTTAGAGATTCGGATTTGAGCGTTTCTAAGGTGATTAATTAATTTCTTTTGGCGTGATGCCATTGTTTGTAGTCGCTCACTCTCAATTGTGTTTAATCCATCATCTAATCCACGGACCTTTGCATCTTCTGTCTGACCATGCTCTGAAAGCTGTTTTAGGTAATAAGACAGGCGATCTTCAGCTTCGGCGATTTTGGCTTCGACAATGACTCTAAATTCTTCTAGTTCTAGGTCACTGTACCGAACCAATTCTGCAGCTTTTTCTACCATAATTTTTTTTTAAAACGTTAAAAAAAAGTGTTTATCCTCTGCGAGGGGTAGCTCTCGGTTTAGTGTGGCAAAGATAAGGTTTTTTACAATTAAAGAAGTGTTAAATTTTTGTTTTCAGAATATTATTTGGTTTTAACGGCGAGATAACGGCAGTTTTAGAACTAAATTTGTACTTTTTACCGAGAAAGCGGTATTTGTTTTTAAATAATATATTCTAAATTATTTTTTTTAGTGACAGGACATTTAATATTAAAAAATGGGTTTATGTGTTGAGAACAAGTTAGGTATTACGAATAAAGTGTAACATATACTAATATGTATTTTCATATACTATTTTACCTTAAACTGATCGG
>JAJRQS010000022.1 GCA_024280135.1 Bacteroidota bacterium
AAAATACTAGCAGATAAACTTCAAGAAAAGCAAATTGATGTCAATGCTTTTCATCCGGGGATGGTTAAATCGGGCCTTGCCCGAAATGCTCCTTGGGCAATAAGGATTTTGGTAAAACTCGCTAGCCCATTTATGGCAACAGACTCTAAAAATGGAATCTATGTATGTCTATCGGAGGAATTGGTAGGCAAAACAGGGCAGTTATTTGTAAAAAAGATACCAAAAGCCTTACATTTTAAAGAGGACTATAAGACGGATTTATGGGCGCAAACGACGAAGATGTTAACCCTATTCAACTAGTTGTTGAGTAGAGAATTGGCACCCGAGCACGCGACTAAAGGTCAATTATTTGTACCCTATATCTAGTATTTTAAATGCTGTTTTATTATGATCTTCAAATATTCTTTGTACATTGAGCTTGTAATTAAAACGAAGGAGATTTCTACACTCGAAAATGCTTCGTTTATTTCTCACTTAAAAACAAATAAAATGAAAGTAAAAACGAACTTTTTGCTCTCCTTTTTGCTGATGATGCTCTTTTCCGTAGGGGCATTTGCGCAAGGTAGGACAGTAGCAGGTACGGTTACAGATGCAGATGGAAGCCTGATAGGGGTCTCTGTCGTTGTAGTCGGCACCACGAAAGGTACCACCACCGATTTGAATGGTATGTACTCGATTACCGCCAATGATGGAGATGTACTTGAATTCTCCTATGTAGGCTATGAAGCAGTTCTAAAAACTGTAAATGGCAGCGTAATCGATGTTGTGATGCAGCAGGGGATTGTGATAAACGATGTCGTTGTGACGGCATTGGGTATTAGTAGAGAAAAGAAAGCTTTAGGGTATGCTGTTGAGCAAATGACATCAGACGAAATTTCAAAAAATGGAAGCACGAATGTCATTGCTGCACTTCAAGGTAATATAGCAGGAGTTAGGGTTAATTCTTCTTCAGGTGCTGCTGGTGCTGGCATGGACATAGTTATTCGGGGCGTAAACTCATTGAGTCCAGGTAGAAGCAATCGGCCTTTATTTATCATTGATGGAATAGAAATGAGTGATGATGTAGATGTTGCTCCAATTACTTCCTCTAATGTTAGTCTAGGATTGTCTGCTGGAAATGGCACTCAATCTTCAGTAAGTAATAGAGCTGCTGATATCAACCCAGACGATATAGAAACAATGACTGTACTAAAAGGTGCGTCTGCGACAGCCTTGTATGGTATTCGTGCGGCAAATGGGGCTGTAATTATTACAACAAAATCGGGTTCAAAAGGAGATCCTGTAATCTCTTTAAGTTATACTACTGGAGCACAAAGTATCAATAAGTATCCTAATGTGCAAGGCAAATATATTGACGGACATAGGGGTTCTTCTAGTCGTAGAAGTAATATTTGGGATTCCTGGGGTGCACCCTATAAAGAAGGAGCTACTGATAAGAAAATGCATGATACTTATAGAGAATTTTATAGGACTGGTGCTACAAACAGTGTTAATGCGAGTTTGACTGCAGGAACAGAACGTTTCAAATATAGATTATCTGGTAATTATTTTAAGCAGAAAGGAGTAGTTCCTAATACGGATTGGGGTAAAACGAGTTTTAGCTTCAAAGGTGATTATTCTGTTAATCCAAAATTGGATATAGGAGCTAGTGTTATATTCTCGAAGTCAGGAGGAAATCGTCCTTATGAAGGTAGAAAATCTATCATGAACGTGTTGGCGTATATGTCTCCAGTTGTTGATCCTCAGAATTATAATACACCTTATACTGCAAATGGCAATTTTGCTAGAGGATGGATTGATCACCCATTATTTTTATCTGAAGCGAATACTTATGTTGATAATGTGAATCGTTATATTTCTGGCATTAATGCTAGGTATAGAATCACAGACAACCTAGCCTTCAACTATAAGGTGGGTTTAGATAATTATAATGATACTAGAAAAAGAATCGTACATCCAGAAACAGACGAAGGAAATAATATGGGAGGATTTATAGCTGATATTGCTTTGAACTCTTCTAATTTGACTTCAAATGCTTTCCTTACTTGGGGAAGTGATGTTTCTGAGGATATTAGTTTATCGTTAACGTTAGGACAGTATTTGTATTTTTCTGACAAAAAATTACTTTCAGTAAGAGGAGAAAATATTAAGATTAACGATGCCACAAACATCAATCAAACTTCTGATATTTTCCAGAGCAACTATCACCGTAGATACCGTAACCTAGCAGGATATGGAGAGATTACAGCTGGATTTAGAAATTTCTTCTATGTAACAGTTACGGGTCGAAATGACTGGTCTTCTACGTTGCCGAAGTCTAATAGATCTTATTTCTTTCCATCGGTTTCAAGTTCCTTGGTGTTGTCGGATATGCCAGGTTTTAATGTGCCTTATGTATCTTTTGCAAAATTGAGAGGTTCATATTCTATTGTGGGTAAAGATGCATCTCCTTATAGAATAGGAAGGTATTACAGCCTTGATGGGAACTTTCCTTTCCAAGGTCAATTAGGTTATGGCATTGATGGTGCAATAGGTGATGAAAACCTAAAGCCTGAATTTACGAAATCTGTAGAGTTTGGATTGGATATGCGGTTCTTTAAGAATCGTTTTGGTGTCGATGTGGCTTATTATTCAAACAAACTAGAGGACATGATTTTGTCTGTTCCTATTAGTAATACGACTGGAGCATCATCTTATTTTACCAATGCAGGTTCTCTTAAAACACAGGGGGTAGAACTATTAACTTATGTAGAACCAGTAAAGAATAAGAACTTCACTTGGAGATCTTCTTTAAATTGGAGCAAAACTACAGGTACCGTTGAAAAAATTAGCGGTGGTATTGAAGATATCGTCTTAGCTAGTGCTAGAAACGTAACCAACAAGTATGTTGAAGGAGGAAAAATTGGAGATTTATATGGAACTCCTTTTTTTAGAACTAAAGAAGGTGAACTAATTATTTATGATAACGGTATGCCGCTTGTAAATTATGATTCTCTTGAATTAATGGGCAATGCAACTCCAGACTGGATTGCTGGATGGAATAATGATTTTTCTTTCAAAAACTTTGGATTGTCATTCCTTTGGGAGTGGAAACATGGAGGTGATGTAGTGGATGTAGGTAGAGTATATGCACTTGATAATGGAAACCTAGAGGAGACCCTTGACAGACGTAAAGAAGTTATTTTTGATGGGGTGAAGTTAGATGCTGATGGAGTCACTTATGTTAAAAATGATATTCCAGCTGAATTAACCCCAGCGGGTTTTTATCGAAATTGGAAAATCTATAGATATGCTCCTGAAGTACACCTTCAAGATGCTTCTTGGATACGTCTTAGAAATGTGAATCTTTCTTACACGGTTCCTGCTTCAACTTTTTCAACTTCAAAAATTAAAGGACTTAAAGTGACCTTTACAGGTACCAATCTGTTTTTGAACACTCCTTTTAGAGGATGGGATCCTGAAGCCAATTATTTTGGATCTGGAAGTAACATTGGCGGATACACGGGTCTTAAAACACCTTCTGTAAAAAGCTATTTAATGAAACTTAACCTCACATTTTAAAATTAGAACAATGAAAAAAACTATAAAAAATTTGGCATTTTTTGCCTTGCTAATATTCTTTTTGCCTAGTTGTGATGAGGTATTAGATATAAACGAAGACCCGTCCAAGGTAAGCAACCCTACTTTAGATGTGTTGCTTCCTGAAATTGAGTTTAGAACGGCTAGGGTACACTTTGGTCAAAGCTATACGGCTTGCCAAGTAGCACACCAAATGGATAATTATACGGGGTATTATACTTCTGTTAATTTATCGAATGTTTGGTTTAATATCTACACTAAAGTATTGAATAATGCTCAAGTAATGATTGACCAAGCAGAAGCAAATGGTTCTTCTGATTATGTTGGAATTGGAAAATTACTACAGGCGCATAGTCTTGGTATTTTGACTGATACATGGGAAGATGTTCCTTATACTGAAGCGCTGAAAGGTTCAGAAAATATCAAACCCATATATGATAAACAAGAGGCCGTTTATAATAACGTCCTACGTTTGATAGATGAAGGGATTGCAGCATTAGAGGCTGGTGATTCTTTTTTGAAAGCTGGTTCTGATGATATGATCTATGGAGGGGACGTTGATAAATGGATAAAGTTTGGTCACTCATTAAAAGCTAGGTATTTGTTGCACTTATCTAATAAGACTGTTAATTGGGATGAAGTACAAAATGAAGCAAAACTAGGTATTTTGGAAAATGCAGATAACTTTGCGTTAAGTTATGAAGAAGGGATACCTAATCCTTGGTACACTAGAGTAGCGATTGCCATCCAAACAGGTAATTTGTCTCTAGCCCCAAGCCGTTTTTTGGTCAATAAAATGAATGGCTTACATGGTATGCCATTAGATCCTAGGTTGTCAGCAATGATGGAACGCAGTGCAACTTCAGATACAACAGACTATTTTGGTCTAGCTGAATGGGATGATACTCCATTACAAAATTCGGATTTGACTTCAAATACTTGGTATGGACAAAAAGAAACGCCAATGCTTATGTTTACTGCAGCTGAAACACACTTTATTATGGCAGAAGCAGCATTACATACTGGTAATATGTTGGCGGAGTCTTTTGAAAATGGAATTAAAGCACACATGAGTATGTTGGGTGTTGAACCTGGTACGTATGTGGCAGATGTGAATGATGGTGATATTGGAATAGATGATATTATGACGCAAAAATTCATTGCGTTGTATCTTAATGGTGAAGTATGGACTGATATGCGTCGTCACCAATTTGATCCAAATATTTTTCTTGGCTTTGTTGTTCCAGATGACAGTGAAGGTCGTCTTGGAGGTCCTGCACAGCGTTCATTATATCCAGCTTCTGAAACAACTAGAAATGGTAAAAATGTACCGGTAGTTGAAATTCTTAAAAAAATGTGGAGAGATTAATTAATCAAAAAAAATGAAAATGAATAGCATAAAAATATTTTTTGTTTTCCTTTCAATAGGGCTTGTTTTTAGCTCTTGTTATAAGGAAGAAAACTGGGTGGATGATAATTCTCAAACAGAGAATAAATACTACCCAGTTATTCAAAAGTTAGTAAAAACAGGTGGAGATACTATCTCTGCAGGTGAATTAATAAAGCTTACGGTAAACTATTGGTCTAATGATCCGATTAAAAGTTTAGAATTGACTGAAACGGCAAATGGAGCTGACAAATCTATTCAAGTTTGGGGTTATACGGATAGTTTTAATGAAGAGGCTTATGCCGAGGTAACAACTCTCGATTATACGGCTTCAACATTTTCGGATACGACGGATGTTACACTTTCTGTAACGGTCTTAAATGAAAACGGTTTGAGTAGAAAAAAATCGGTTGAAGTGGTGGTCATCCCATAAGTTTACATTCACATTCACTTAAAGCACCCAAGCCCAAAAAGCTTGGGTGTTTTTTTATGATTTTGACCAATGCTTCCTTCTCTTCTGACCACTCATGTTTCACTTTTATTCGTACCTTGCGGAAAAAAGTATCATGAAGCATTGGATTTTGGTCGTTATTTTCTTTTTACCTCTTTTACTTTTTGCGCAAGTGGATCATCGAGGGCATCATCATGGGCATTCCCATAAAAAGGTGCAAACAAGACCCGTAAAACCCAAATTAACCATCCAGCCACTAGAAGGCCCAACTCCTTGGACAAATCTAGAATTAAACAACGATCCTAGTCATTTTCAATTTGCCATTATTACAGACCGAACAGGTGGTCACCGCCCAGGCGTCTATATGGATGCGATTAATAAATTGAATTTATTACAGCCCGAGTTTGTCGTCACCGTAGGAGATTTGATAGAAGGTTATACGACCGACTTAGATGAGTTAAATCATCAATGGGATGAATTCGATGAGTTTGTCAGCCACCTTCAAATGCCTTTTTTCTACCTGCCTGGGAATCATGATATCTCTAATGAAGCCATGGAGCATCTATGGACAAAAAGGTTGGGGCCAGATTATTACCATTTTACTTACCACAATGTTTTATTCTTAATGCTTAATTCTGAAGAAGAGTATCAAGGTAAGCGATATGGCAATTTATCAAAAGAACAACTCGATTATACGAAGAAGACCCTTGCGGAAAATAAGGACGTAGATTGGACTTTGGTTTTTTTGCATCAGCCTTTGTGGAAACACAAAAAAGCAGCCTATTGGGACGAGGTAGAAGCACTTTTGAAAGACCGAAAGCACACCGTATATGCAGGGCATGAGCACCGATATGTCAAGTATGACAAGCAGGGTTCTGAATACTATGTATTGGCGACTACGGGTGGTGCTTCGGGGCTAAGAGGCCCTAGTTTGGGGGAGTTTGACCATGTTGTTTGGGTGACGATGACTCCAGAAGGTCCGATTATGGCAAATTTGTTATTGGAAGGAATTTGGGATAAAGATGTCTTTACCGAAGACAATGAGACCTTTGTCAACAGACTAGAAAAAAATCCACCCATTCAAATTACGCCTTTTTTTATTCGTGATAATAACTTCAAGGAAGGAGAAGTAATATTAAAAATTACAAATGACGAGGATGTACCGATGAATGTAAAGTTGAATGAAGCATTCAGTGAAGAGGTTATCGGAATATTAAGTAACAGAACACTTACTGTTAATCCGAATTCTGTAGAAAAAGTAAAATTGATTTTACAAAGGAGAGGGGAGCGCTTTGATAATCCCATGCAGGTAAATGCCTTGGTGAGTTATGAGATGGAAAAGTCCACAATAGAAATTCCATACAGTTTTAATATTAAGCCTTTGAAACCATATACTTTGCGCAAGCGAAAAGGAAGAAGAAAGAAAATAGATGGGAGGTCTAGAGATTGGAAAAACATGCCTTTTCACTATGAAGCACCTGATGGTGATATGAAAATTAATTTTGATATCTGCTATGATGATGAGTATCTTTACTTTGCAGCGAAAGTTCAGGATGACACGGTGATGACTTTTGGGAAAGGAGCCGTTTGGTCGCAAGACAATGTCGGTTTTGGTATCAGTGCCTTACCTCTTGCCAAAAGTGCCATGAGTACAGGCACCAATTGGTACACGAATGAACTCTACCAGCTTATTTCTCCTAGCACTGACAAAATAAAGTCGGTCACGTACCGTCCAATGCCTGAAGGTTCCGAAATAAAATGTG
>JAJRQS010000392.1 GCA_024280135.1 Bacteroidota bacterium
TCGTTCAAGTATGAAAAATCACAAGTTATTTTTTTTGTTTTTATTTTTTCCTGCATCTCTGCAATTTCGTTGTCAATATTGGCGATTAGGCTGGGCACACTTAACCGATAGGCATCAGATGTACCCTTTCTTGTGGCTCGTTTTCGTAATTCCTCAATAAGTTTTTTCTTTTGGTTTGTCGCAAGATAAAACTCATACTTGCTAGACAGGATGTTGAAGTAAAAAACTAGGGCCTTATCCGAAAGCTCGGAGTAGCTTCTTACGTTTTCAATTGTTTTGAGAATAGCCGATAGGTTCTTGTTTTGTTCAAAAATAGGAAAGTAGTAATCTTCCATAATATCCAAAAGATGTTGGAATGTTTTCTTGGCCTCTCTAGTCGTGCTTATGGAGGTAAATGATATTGAAAAATTACGGCTGAGATCCAACTTAATCATCCGCTCAAATGGGTATTCAGATAACCACGTAGCGGTGATATAAATCTCACAATCTAATTGGTCATTAAACAAAATAACATACTCCAAGCCATCTTCGCCCTCCTTGACGACCTTATATTTCGATTTTTCCTGACGAAAACCATTTTGTTCAACCATTTTCAAAAAACCATTATAAAAAAATAGGTCGAACTCTTTATATAGTTCCAGATAGGGAAAGTTTTTCTCTTTCCAGGTGTAATGAAGATAGTACTTATATTTTCGTTCGATTTTTTTTGTGATGGCTGGCAACAGACCAAATGAATACGCTAAGAGCCGGTCTAGGATTTCTTCGGCTTGCATGCCACTAGAAACTTCAAAGTCAACGCTTCCCAATAGTTCTTTTCGGGTCGCTTCTTGGGTGGACTTAGCATCATCCAATATTTCTATCTCATCGTTCTCTTTGTTGTAGTGTAAACGCTTGTCAGGCGCTTTTATAGATTGGCTACTTGACGAAATAAAGTCCAACCAGATAAGTTCCTTTTCTATGTTGTCTAGTGGGGAAACAAATAATACACGGTCTTGCTTGACCAAGTTGTCAATATCTAATTCATGGGAAAAAAAATCAAAGAAATATACTATTCTATCATGCACGAAGCAATAAGCAAGCATGTCGTTTTTTAATTTAGCATAATAGAATTTTACTCCTTCAGACATAATCTACTTTTTATGAAACTTGTTATAACGAAGTATATTAGAAACCGATAACTCCTTTTTACTTGCCCAAGGAATCATCGCATTAAACAAACGTATTTTTTTATAGTTATCCAAATCTTCAAGCTTAATTATTTTCTCTAAAATCAATTCTTCCTCTAGTAATCTAGCTCTTGTCGTCCCTTTCAGCAAAGGATTTTTGGGTGTCCACCATTGTTGCCCATCCCAAAAAGCGACATTGCAAATGGACGTGTCTGTGATTTTCCCATCTCGAACGATTAAGACATCATCGGCATCTCCTTTTTTTGCTAGTAGTTTTTGATACAAAACTCTATGGGCCCATTTGTACGCTGTTTCTTCTGTCGCAGTCTTTGGGAGCTTAACCAGCTGTAAAGTCCGAACGTCTTTCTCCCGGTAAGGGATAAATTCAATCTGTTTAATTTTCTTATCGTAAACCAACCTGCACATAACCAGCTGCTCTCCAAAGCCATAATTGCAAGACAGCCGTTCAGGCAAATCAATTCGGTTTTTCTGTCCAAAAACAAGCAATCGACTACGGTTCATCCTTTCTTCATGCCACTGCAAATTTTCAAAAATACCATTTTTCAATCGAATGGTTTCTACAAGCAAGGACTTGCTATTATTAATGGGAATGTAAATTTTTTGTTGCAACTCTTGGTATTCTTTTTTACAAACACTTTTAGCGGTAATACCTCCTCCACTTCTATAAAACAGTTTATTATTTTTCTTTTCTATAAAACGAATCATCACGCCACTATCTAGGTTTTTACCATCAAAAACGCCTGAAACGCCTGTATAGTAGCTTCTTTCACCCTTTTCTACTTTGTTGATTATTTCAACTGTTTTGCGCTTGGGTGCTCCAGAAATTGACCCCGCAGGTAATAGGGCATTAATAATATTACCAATTTTAGAAGCGTAATTTTTGGGTAGTACGCCTTCTATTTCAGAGCTCATCTGCCAAATATTACCTTTGTTGGTTTTGATTAAATCTAAATACTTATACTTTTTTAATCTAACTTTTTTAGCGATACGACTCAAGTCGTTTCGCAATAAATCGACAATAGTTGCATGCTCTGCCTCTTCCTTCGGATCTTGCAAAAGGATGTTGTGTGCATTCGGTAACGAAGCATCAATCGTTCCTTTCATCGGAAAAGTTGAAATAATCCCGTTCTCTATTTTAACGAAAGTCTCCGGTGAAAAGAAAACAAATTCGTCTTTATATCTTAATTTATATTTGGCAGAAGCTTGCTGAAATACTGTTTCTAAGTTCCAGTTACAAGAGATGGGTGAACGAAAACAAAGATTGGTCAAGTAGCTGTTTCCAGCATGCAATTCTTTTTGAATTTTCTGAAAAGCGATTTCAAATTCTTCTTGGGGAGGCGCCGTAAAATTAAAAATTAAGTCTTTCGGTGGAAAGTTCTGTTGCTCTTCATTGGATTTATTTCCGAAAGAAAAAGAAATGTCTTTCGAATTAATCGTATTTAATGGAAGGACGATTGGATACTTTAAGTCAAAGTCCAAAATAAAAAGGAAGGGCACTTGTGCCCTCCCCAATTGATTCATTTTTTGAACAAAGTCCAGCATTTACTTTTTGCTATCTTCAGCATTTAAAATCGTTAACACTTCCTCCGTAACATCCGACGAAGAAGGAGCAATAATAATCATACTCCCCACAGCCGCATGCTTCAATACATACTCATAGCCATGCTTATCCGCAACGGCTTGTGAAGCACGATTTAATCTGGCAATTAAAGTATCCATCACTTCTGCCGTTTCTGCTCCAATCTCTTGTCTATACTTTTGTTCTTCTTTGGCAAGCGCTTCTTGTTTTTTACCCAAGCTTTGCTCTTTTTGTGCGATTTGATTAGCCGTTAATTCTCCCTTTTGTGCTTTCTCTTGGAAGGCATAATATTCCTTTTGTAAGGCTCTTGTTTTTCTTTCAAGTGTATTGCTAGCCTGTTCATTTTTACCATCTAGCGCTTTTTGAGCGGAAAGATAATAGCTGTATCGAGTATATAAAGAATCCATATTCACATAAGCAATGGATAATTTACCGGTACTTGGAGTGGAAGTTGTAGCTGTAGGAGCTGTTGTTGTAGCGGCATTTCCACCTGCTTTGGATTCGCAACTAGAGATCATCAATACAGTTCCAATAGCCAACACTAAGGCAAATAAAGTCTTGTATAGCATTTGATTTTTCATATTCGAAGTTTTGAGCCTTTCGGCAAAAGTGTAATAAAGTAGTGCAAAGCTACATAATAGCTTTGGATTTTTTGTATTTGAGTTTGTATTGTTCAATTGAGCAGTGGAAAGAATTAAGTCCTTGCAAAGCGGTACCTAATATACATGACTATCCCCGTAACGAGAAAAATCCGCGAAAATTCGTCCCATCCGAATCGATCCTAGATTACTTCTTCTTCAGTCCATGTGTCATTTCCTTGGGTTTTACATATTGGTCAAACTCCTTGGAAGTCAATAATCCTAGACTAATAGCCGCTTCTTTCAAAGTCGAATCTTCTTTATATGCTTTTTTGGCAATCTTAGAAGCATTGTCATATCCAATTTTTGTATTCAAAGCAGTCACTAGCATCAATGACTGATCTAGCATTTCTTTGATCCGCTTCTTGTTGGGTTGGATACCTTTCGCCAAATTCTTATTAAAACTCAAACAGGCATCTCCGATCAACCTTGCGGAATTCAAAAAGTTATCAATCATCATGGGCTTGAAAACATTCAATTCAAAGTGTCCCGTTGCGCCGCCTACATTAATAGCGACATCATTCCCCAATACTTGGGCAGCGACCATGGTCAGTGCTTCTGCTTGCGTAGGATTGACTTTGCCAGGCATGATGGATGAGCCTGGCTCGTTAGCAGGAATAATCAACTCACCGATTCCACTTCGGGGTCCAGAAGCTAACATACGAATGTCATTTCCAATTTTCATCAACGAAACAGCAACCGTTTTCAAGGCACCATGCGCCGCTACTATCGCGTCATGCGCTGCCAATGCTTCAAACTTGTTAGGGGCAGTCTTGAATGGAAACTTCGTTAAGTTCGCAATTTTCTTTGCCACTAATTTATCGTATCCATAAGGCGTATTTAGCCCCGTACCTACTGCTGTTCCACCCAAA
>JAJRQS010000393.1 GCA_024280135.1 Bacteroidota bacterium
AGCTGGGACGTATGGTCCAGTTTGTATAGACGGAGCGGATATTACATTAGCAGGCACACCAGTAGGTGGCACCTTCAGCGGTGCAGGCGTCAATGGAACTACTTTTGAAGTAAGTACAGCAGGCGTAGGCACACATACCATTACCTATACATATAGTGATGCGAATGGTTGTACCAATAGTGCGACTACCGATATCACGGTAAATCCATTACCAGTAGTAGCAGCTGGAACATATGGTCCAATTTGTATAGACGGAGCTGCTATCACATTAGCAGGTACGCCAGTAGGCGGCACCTTCAGTGGTACAGGCGTAACAGGAACAACATTTAATCCATCGACTGCAGGAGCGGGTACACATACGATAACCTATACCTACAGTGATGCGAATGGTTGTACAAATAGTGCGACTACAAATATCATAGTCAATCCATTACCTGTAGTAGACGCAGGTAATTATTCGCCAGTTTGTATAGACGGTGGTAAAATAATTTTAACTGGAACTCCAGTAGGAGGAATATTCTCTGGTAATGGTATTAATGGATTTGAATTTAGTCCAGCAGTGGCAGGTGCGGGAGCCCATATTATAACATACGAATATACAGATGTTAATGGATGTTTTGCGGAAGCAATAACAACTATATTTGTCAATCCATTGCCAGTGGTATCATTAGATGCTATTGCTCCACTTTGTATTAATGAGTCAGCAATTGCACTTTCTGGGAGCCCTCAAGGTGGTGTATTCTCAGGCAATGGAGTAACTGGAAGTAGCTTTAATCCAATGGCAGCAGGAGTGGGCACACATACTATTGCGTATTCCTTTACGGATGTCAATGGATGTTTTGCGCAAGCTTCAATTGATGTAGTTGTCAACCCGTTACCAATTGCTGTGGCAGGTTCTAATGATACACTTACTTGTATTAACCCATCACTTACTCTTAATGGATTGGGATCGTCTTCTGGAGCTATGTATAATTATCTATGGACTTCTCTTGATGGTAATATTGTTTCTGGTGCAACAACATTAAGCCCTGTAATTGATGCAGGTGGTACTTATACCATTCAAGTAACAAACATTGTTACAGGGTGTCAAAGCACAAGTGATGTTATGATAGAAGATGCTACTAAATTACCAACAGTAGTAGCAAATACACCAGATATTTTGACGTGTAAAAGAGAAGTTGTAGCATTAGATGCTAGTGGAACATCACAAGGAAATTATTTTGATTATCAATGGACTACGGCTGATGGCTTTGTAGAGTCAGGGGGAACAACACTTGAGCCAGTTGTTAGTAAGCCAGGAAAGTATGTACTCACAGTTACCAATGTAAGAACAGGATGTGTTTCAGATATTAGTGTTGATGTATTCCAAGATATTGTTCAACCTTCAGCAGACGCAGGTTCTGATCAACAATTAAATTGTTTTGTGGATGATATTACTTTGTTAGGTTCGGCAACTGGAGCAAATGGTGTCTATAGTGTAGCATGGGCTACTAGTAATGGTAATATCATAAATGGTTCTTTGACAATGAATCCAATAGTAGATAAAGGAGGGGTTTATACATTTACAGTTATTGATAACCAAAATGGATGTAAGGATTCAGATGAGGTAGTAGTAAATTTAGATAATGTTGCACCTACATTTACGCTCGCGATGCCAGATACTTTAAATTGTTTGGTAAATGACGTAGTGATTTCAATAGCGAGCGCAAACCCAAATCTAGATTATAATTGGTCAACGACAAATGGTGATATTAAAGCAGGTGCGAATACGACTACGCCTATGGTTATTGAGCCGGGTACTTACAATGTTGTGGTTACGGATATTGCGAATGGGTGTACCACTGTTGGGCAGACTACAGTGTATGAAAACATTACGACTCCAATTGCAGACGCAGGCGGAGATCAGAATTTGGATTGTGATGAATTACAGATGTCGATTGGTGGAATTAATAATAGTAATTATTCAAATTATGCATTTAGTTGGGCTACTGCTGATGGAGCATTTGTCTCCTCTCTTGAAATACCTAATCCAATTATTAGTGAACAGGGTACTTATTATTTACATGTTGTGGATAGTAAAAATGGATGTGAAGCTAACGATACTGTTTTGATAGGGTTGACTCCTTCTATTGTTGATATGAATGTTGATTTGACATTACCAAACTGTGCAGGAGCAGGCGGTTCTATATCTATAGATACTGTTGAAGGCGGTACCGCGCCATATTTGTATTCCTTTAACAATGGAGATTCGTATGGTACAATTGAAACTTTCACAAACTTGGATCCAGGAAACTATAATGTAATTGTTCAAGATGGAAATGGCTGTGAATACAGCACAAGTGTTACTTTGCCAGAACCTCAGGCACCTGATATTTTGGTGGATGCTAATATCCAGATTCAGCTGGGAGATAGTTTGATGTTGGAAGTATTTACCAGTATTTTACCAGGGCATTTGGATACGGTTATTTGGACACCAACGAGTACATTAAGTTGTGGTGATTGTTTGAATCCATATGCATCACCGATGGAGACAACGGTTTATTCGGTCACAGTGATTGATGATTTAGGATGCTTAGCTTCCGCAAATATTACCTTAGCAGTAGAGGATCCAGATTTATTTATTCCAAATGTATTTGCGCCAGAAAGTGGGGATGATAGAAATAATCATTTCACTATCTATGGAGATCCAAATACTATAGAAGAGATATTGGAATTAAGAATCTATGATAGATGGGGAACCATGGTTTATGAAGGAGAAAACTTTGCTCCAAACGATCCATCAAAAGGGTGGGACGGTAAGCATAATGGAATGAAAATGGACCCAGCAGTCTTTGTATACTCAGCAAAAGTTAAGTGGATAAATGGAAAAGTAAAAATCCACAAAGGAGATATTACCCTGATACGTTAATTTATTTACCTGTATTAGTAGGAGGTCGCCGTTAAAGTATGGTGGCCTCTTTTTTTAGCTAATTTGACTCCAGTTTTGAGCCTTTCGACCAATTGTTTGGATGTGCTTGCGCAAAAGGGCATTTTCAGGGTGGTTTAATTGTGGGTCTTTTTCAATGATTAGGATAGCTAGTTTTCGTGCGAAATCTAATATTTTTTCATCTTCGACTAAGCTGGCCAGTTTTAAATTTAAGTCACCACTTTGCCGAGTCCCTTCCATGTCCCCTGGACCTCGTAATTTTAAATCAGCTTCCGCAATCACAAAACCATCATTGGTTTCAGTCATTGTTTTTAATCTGAATTTTGCTTCTTTTGATAGTTTAAAGCCCGTCATTAAAATACAAATAGCTTTGTCGCTACCACGGCCGACACGTCCGCGCAATTGGTGTAATTGTGAAAGGCCAAAACGATTGGCATTTTCTATTATCATCAAGCTCGCATTTGGAATATTAACCCCGACTTCAATGACTGTTGTTGCGACCATTATTTGCGTTTGATGCTTTATAAAACGTTGCATCTCAAAATCTTTATCTTTAGTTTTTAGTTTACCGTGAACGACACTGATGTGATACTTTGGAGCCGGAAACTCTCGGCTTAATAAATCATATCCCCTTTGTAGATTTTGTAAATCTACATCTTCGCTATCTTCAATCATCGGAAAAACGACATAGACCTGATGCCCTTTTTCAATTTCTTCCCGCATGATTCCGTAGGCTCGTAATCTTTTGCTTTCGCTAAAATGAATGGTTTCTACGGGCTTTCTGCCGGGTGGTAGTTCATCAATCTTGCTGACATCTAAATCCCCATAAAAAGCCATAGCCAGCGTCCTTGGAATGGGGGTGGCAGTCATAACCAGAATATGGGGTGGGTTGGGTTTACTTTTTGCCCAAAGTTTACTACGTTGCGCAACTCCAAAGCGATGTTGCTCATCTGTAATGGCCAGTCCTAAATTTTTAAAAATAACAGGTGGCTCCAAGATGGCATGTGTCCCAATTAAAATGTCAATCTCTCCAGCAGCCAGCCATTTAAGGATTTCTGCTCGTTTTTTTCCTTTGACAGAACCCGATAGGTATGCGATTTGAAGTCCTAGTTGTTCGGCGGATCTAGAGAGTTCCGTAAAATGTTGTTGAGCTAAAATGCCTGTTGGTGCCAGCATACAAGCTTGATAACCATTATCAATAGCAATTAAAATACTCATCAAGGCAACAACCGTTTTACCGCTTCCCACATCTCCTTGAAGCAGTCGATTCATGTGACGCCCAATTTTGAAATCGTATCGAATTTCTTTTAGGACTCTTTTTTGCGCATTGGTTAATTCAAAGGTAAGGATGTCATGATAGTACTGATTAAATTTATCTCCAATCGTGTCAAACACATAACCTGGGATCTCTCGATAATTTTTAAACTTCCGATGAACGGCACGGAGTTGTGCAAAAAATAATTCTTCAAATTTTAAACGATTCAAAGCATCGTCCCGTTCTTTTGCGGAAGCAGGAAAATGAATTTGTTTAATCGCTTCATAACGACCGATGAGCCTCGTCTTTTCTAGCAAGTATTTGGGAATGGTCTCTGGGACATCACTACGCTGGAGTTGATCGATAAGTGTTTTTGTCAGCCGTCTAAAACCCTTGCCATCTAATCCTTTTTGCGCAAGCTATCAGTTGAAGGATAGATAGGCGCTAAAGATGACATGGTTGTAACACCCGTTCCTTCTGGAATGAGCTCTAATTCGGGATGAGAAATGCTCAGGCGTTTGCCAAATTGTTGAACTTTGCCATAAACC
>JAJRQS010000394.1 GCA_024280135.1 Bacteroidota bacterium
CTGGTACAGAATGCATTGGACGACCAAAGAACATACTCAATACTTGTTAGATGGAAAAGACGTAGCTGTTAATATTATTCATGATACCCTCCAAGTAAAAGGGCAAGATCCCATTTATTTTGAAACAAAAAGGACACATTGGGGACCCATCGTCTATGATGAACCCACAAACCCGTACAGTGGTATGGCGATGAAATGGTTATCTAACCAGCCTTCTAGAACTTTTGAATTAGATGTGTTTTTTGGATTAATGAAAGCTAAAAATTATGAGGAGTATGTAGATGCAGCTCAAAACTTTACACACCCTGCTCAAAACATGATTTTTGCATCTAATGCCGGGGATATTGCGATTCGTGTACAAGGAGACTTTCCAATAAAGCGCCCACAACAAGGTCGTTTCATCCAAGATGGAAGTAGCACTAAAAATGATTGGTTGGGGTACATTGATCAAGCAGAGATTCCACAAACTAAAAACCCAAGTCAAGGTTTTCTCTTTTCTGCCAATCAAAACTCCACACCTCCCTCTTATCCCTATTACTACAATGGTTTTTTTAGCGATTACAGATGTCGATCTATTTTTAATAATCTCAAGAAGATGTCTAAGATTACGGTTCAGGATATGATGAAGCTCCAAAATGATGATTATAGTTACCAAGCAGCTGATGCCTTACCACTGATGTTGGCTGCATTAGATACTGCCGAATTGACTTCGGGTGCATTTTCTTTGATTGAGCAATTAGAGCATTGGGATTATCATTTCCGAAAGAACGATTTAGCTCCCGTTCTTTATACTGTCTGGCTCAATAAATTACAAGAGCGTACATGGGATGAAATTGGTGTTTTGCCAGATTCTTTAGCCCTGCAATATCCTGAAACATGGCGTTTGATTGAATTAATGTCCGATACGACCCATCAATACTTTGATATCCTTTCAACTGAAGAAAAAGAAAATTTTCAAAACATAGCCACCTTATCTTTTGGAGATATGATGGAAGACCTTGCGGAAAAAATGGCAACGAAAGATTATTTTTGGAAAGATTATAATCAGCCCACTATTCATCATTTAACTCGCCAAATAACGCCTTTTGCCCGACCCAATTTAAACATGAGTGGGCAAACGAATACCATCAATGCTATACGAGGTGATTTTGGTCCTTCTTGGCGGATGATAGTAGAAATGACCACGCCGATAAAGGCTTATGGGGTATTGCCTGGGGGAGCTTCTGGAAATCCTGGCTCACCCTTTTATGATAATATGGTGGACGATTGGGTGGAAGGGCATTATTATGAATTAAATTTTATGTCTAAAATGGATACGATCCATCAATCAGGATTTTTAAAGATAGAAACTTTTAACTAATGAAGCATTTCTTACAATTAGTCGTTATTTTTGGTCTTGGTTGGGTTAGCCAACTATATAGCCCATGGTGGACGATGGCAATCGTTGGCGCATTGGCAGCATTTTTATTTCACAAGCGAAAATGGAGTAGTTTTTTAATTGGCTTGATAGGAGGCGGATTACTTTGGTTGATTCCGGCCTTCATGGCAAATGCAGCCAATGATCATTTACTAGCTCAAAAAGTAGGGCTATTATTGGGTGGACTATCTTCTACTCAACTATTATTATTAACCACGGCACTTGGAGGGCTGACGACGGCTCTTGGAGCATGGACAGGAAGCGCAGGTAGATACTTATTACAAAATGAAAAGCGATGATTACAAATTTTGAAGAAAAAGACTCCATACTACATCAATTCATCGGAGAGATGCGGGATAGTTCTGTACAAACGGACAGAATGCGCTTCCGTAAAAATATAGAACGCATCGGTAATGTGATGGCATATGAAATTAGCCAAACATTCGAGTATGAAGATAAAGCCATCGAAACGCCACTTGGCGCCACTTCATTCAGAGAGGTGACGCACCGTGTCGTATTAGCTACCATTCTTCGGGCTGGATTGCCTTTTCACAATGGATTCCTACAATTTTATGATTATGCGGACAATGCTTTCATCGCTGCGATGAGAGAGCATCACAAAGATGGCTCTTTCCATATACAAGCAAACTATGTCACCACACCTAATCTTGATGGTACCGTTTTGATTATTAGTGACCCCATGCTAGCTACTGGAGCTTCCGCTGTAAAATCCCTTGAATTATTATTAGAGAATGGCACCCCCAAAGTCATCCATTTTGCTACCATTATTGCCTCTAGTGATGGTATAGATTATCTACGCAGAGCATATCCAGAGGTACATATTTGGACAGGTGCAATCGACGAAGAACTTACTGGAAAATCATATATCGTGCCTGGACTTGGAGATGCTGGAGATCTTGCCTTTGGCCCTAAAATGTGATTTGCGCTTTGCGCGTTTATGTGCACTTTGCGCGTTTATGTGCACTTTGTGCGTTTATGTGCACTTTGTGCGTTTATGTGCACTTCGTGCGTTTATGTGCACTTCGTGCGTTTATGCGCGACGAGTACGCTTCTTACTTCTAAAGAGCCATCCTTTTAAATTTAACTTGAATTAGTAGAAGGAGCCCATCAACGCGACCGAAGGAGCACATCAACGCGACCAAAGGAGCAAATAAACGCGACCAAAGGAGCACATCAACGCGACCGAAGGAGCAAATAAACGCGACCGAAGGAGCCCATAAACGCGACCAAAGGAGCACATAAACGCGACCAAAGGAGCAAATAAACGCGACCGAAGGAGCCCATCAACGCGACCGAAG
>JAJRQS010000395.1 GCA_024280135.1 Bacteroidota bacterium
AAGGATTCTCCGTTCTGGATAGTATCCGTCACGTCTATTTCAAAAGTCGGTGCAAAACTAAGGTTCACATTAACGGTCGTGTCACAACCCGTTGAACTGGCTATTACAATTTGCCCAGAAGGTTTGTCTTCATCAAATATAAGCCCATGTACCGTTAAGCTTTCTCCGGCACAAAGCGTTTGGTTGTAATATTCTTGGATAGTTCCATTAACTATTATTTCTTGTGTTATCGTATCTTTTCCATTTTCGTTGATGGCTACAAAAGTCACTTGATAGGTGCCTGGTTCGTCATACGTGACCCAAGGACTAGCCTCTGTCGAAGAAGTGGGATTCCCTCCCTCGAATGTCCAATTCCAAGAAGTCGGATTGTTAAAACTTAGGTCAATAAAGTGAATGGAGTAGGGGGATGCACAATTTTGATATAAAGGGTTGAAGGCAGCTTTTGGCGCAGATGCGATGACTATATTTTTAATAATAGTATCGGGTTCACAGCCATTCTTAGCGATTAATTGAACGGCATATGTGCCGTTAGAATTAAAATGGTAATCTGGGTTGACGGGATGATATGTCCCAGAATTATCCCCAAAATTCCAATCATAAATCGTTGCATTTTGAGACAAATTAGTAAATTTTACATCGCTTCCGTTTATGACGAAGTCAAAATCTGCAGTAGGTTTTGGCAACACTTCCAAGTAATCTACAAAAGTGGCAGTATGGCTTCCCGCAGCATTCGTAACGGTCAGTGAAACGGTGTATTTACCAGGTTGACTGTAAGTTACACTTGGGTTTTCTAAAGTAGAACTACTAGGCATGCCTTGCGGAAAAGACCAATCATAAGTTGTAGCATTGGCTGTTGATTGGTTGCTTAGATTAAAAGAAACACCTAAACAACCTATAGCATTGTCAACCTCAAAATGAGCCAATGGAGTCTTTAAGAAATCTAAATCTGTGACAAAAAATTTGGGGCTACCCGACAGTTGTACCGTTGGATTAGTAATAGTAGTACTAGCATTAGTATTTGAAAAATGCCAAGGTATTTCTACCATTGTGCCTGGAAATAGACTGCTTGGAATCGTATAGTCTTCTGTTACAAACTCTTCATTATCTGTAACGGTTTTAGCCCAAAGGACTAGGATGTTATTGTCATTGCCATCTACAAAGACACCACCATCCAAAGATTCAGGAAGATTGAGTTGTGCCGTCAACGAAGGAGAATAATCAGTGCCAAACAAAATGTCCGTTGTTGTCTTGTAGGCAATTGCTTCATTGGTGGCCACTTGATTGTATGGGTTGACAATTTCTAAATTTCGATATAAACCCATCGCGTCTATAGAATTGGTCGGAGTAGCACTTCTTTCGGCAATGGAAAAAACACCCAATTTGCGAATGTCATTTTTAATACAAGTCACATAAGCCTTGATGATCCAGTTGGATTGTGCAACATCTGAACCAATAAACTCTTCAAAAGGGAGTCTAGGTAAATTCGCCTCACTGACAAGCCACTCCTTTGTTGGGTAAGTTGTGCCATAGCCATGATTCATGAATACCTCTTCAAATTTTTCTTTGGTCGTTATGATGCCTTTTACCGCTGCATCTGAATGCCGCTCATAGGCAAATCCACCGATATTGCCATCGTAGTGTGAAGTGCTTCCGTCAAAATGTGGAAATGATTTGATTCCAATAGCATCAAAATAGGCACCTCCTTTTAGCTCGTAACCTGTCGCAACACTTCCATCTAATGGATTGTCTGTATTTCTTAGTACGGCATCTAGAAAACTAGGATAAGCTAGACCCGGAATAGTCACGTAAGCATCTGGGTCATATTTTTTAATTATTTCATAAGCAATACGCAACATTCTATTGTAATAAAAGATAGGTGCGCCCAAGGCAATATCACATGGATCTGGGTTTTGATCCCACCAGTTGCCTAGTTGTCCAGAAGGAAGCCATCCTTTCTCGCCGCTTTCATCATAATCGGGACTATTGAAAACTTCCCAATATTTAACATAATCTCCGTAAACGATAACGGTCTTATAGACGTAGTTGGCAAAATAATTATCTTCGTTTATTAAGGTGCCGTTGCCATCATCCCAAATGTCTAAGTATAAATTGGCAAAAATAGCGGATTGTTTATTAGGGCAATATTGATTAGAATCTAAAGAAGCAAAAGTCGGTGTAGTCAGTGTAATCGTATTGTCTTGAATATCCAAATTGTTATAATGTTGGAAGGCATCTAATCGAATGTCATATCCCCAAAAATCAAGAAAATTCTCTCCCAAAATAGTTCGGAAGGATTTAACGCCAGCGCCTTTTATGTTTTTGCTAATGTTACCTGCAGCGATATCAGCTAGTTGATTGTCTGTCCAATTAGGAAAGGTTTTTAAATTTGCACCAGGTCGAAAGACACCGTCTTGATGGATGACCACATCATTTGCAGTTTGGGTTAAATTCGTATTGTCTGGCACGTTGACCTGAATGGTTTGTTCGTAAGTGGCTGTGCCACAATGCGTTCCCATTATTAGACTGACAGTATACGCGCCGTTTTCATAATAAACATGACTAGGGCTAGCCAATGTGCTGGTGGTTCCATCTCCAAAATTCCATTGCCAGCTTTGCGCACTACCAATCCCATAAACAGAATCAATTTTTAATATTGGACCTGTTTGCGTAAGCTCAAAATAGGGCTCAGGAGTCGCTTCTGCAAAGACGATTCTTGTTTGTTTTGCAATTTGAGCACCTGCGTTATTAAAAATAGTACAAGTGATTTTATGTTCTCCTGGGCTGGTAAAATGAACGATTGGTTTTTTAATTGTAGCGGTAGCAGGGTCTGCTCCTTCTATTGACCATTCATAGCTATCAGCTCCGTCGAATGGCAAAGGCAGTAATTGAAAATTATTGTTAACACAATAGGTGCTTGAAGAAGTATTAAAAATTCTTTCTGTAAAGAAAACGGGAGTACCTGTCAATGTGATGTTAGTAGAAGAAGTCGTGATGATGGTGTTTGTTTTACTGTAATTCCACTCATACTTTAAGATATTGGAAAATCCAAAAAGCGAAGGAAAAGAAAAGTTTGCGGAAGCTGATTCGGATTGATCCAGTGTTGTTTCTGCCCAGAGTACGTATGTGTAGTTGTTATCCTCATCTTTGAAAGCAGCCCCTTTAACGCCTTGCGGCAAATTCATTTGCGCCAATCTATTTTCATCTAATGTCTTGTCAAATAGCAAGCTTGTAGCCGTGGCTAAGGCAATACCTTCATCGGTCTTAATTTGAAATTCAGGTTTTTGATTGTTTAATTTTTCATAAAGTCCCATTGTATTAAATTCATAATAGGCATCATCATAGTCTGTATCTTCTGATATTTTGTAATAGTGCATTTGAGCAATATTATTTCTGACGCAAGCCACATA
>JAJRQS010000396.1 GCA_024280135.1 Bacteroidota bacterium
ACTTTGAAGGAAAATATTCCCTTAATGTCCCCACATCCGCTACAGCTATCGAAATTAGCTATACTGGATTTACTACACAGACGATACCTTTGGGTGCGTCTAATATTGTTGATGTAGTCCTTGCAGAAGGAATACAATTGACGGATATCGTTGTGACGGCCTTGGGTGTCAAACGAGATAAGAAGACTCTTGGCTATGCTACAGAGGAAGTATCTGGAGATGAAGTGACTAAAGTTAAGGACATTAACTTTATTAACTCACTTTCTGGAAAGGTCTCTGGTATGGACATTAAAAGAAGTTCTACATTGGGTGGGTCCTCAAACGTAGTCATACGTGGGTCAACCTCCTTGATGAATAACAACCAAGCACTTTTTGTAGTGAATGGAACGCCTATCACAAACCAAACAGGTACCAGTTCAAGTCAAAATACTGGACGTGGGGGTTATGATTATGGTAACGCAGCAATGGATATAAATCCTGAAGACATTGAAACTATTACTGTTTTGAAAGGTGCTGCAGCCTCTGCACTTTATGGATCACGTGCTGCAAACGGCGTGATATTGATTACCACAAAAAAAGGTAAGTCCAGAAAAGGAATTGGGGTTACATTTTCTTCTGGTGTTACAACTGGAAGCGTAGATAAATCTACCATGCCTAGATATCAAAAAGAGTATGGAGAAGGTTATACTATACACAGAGGGTGGTATGGTAATGGCATAGGACTTGACTCTTTTGATTTTGGTAATGGTCTAATTCCAGTTACACCTACTTATGAGGATGGATCTTATGGACAAAAATTCGATCCAAACTTACAAGTTGCAGACTGGCGTTCTTTTTATAAAGAAACTGGTTCATACGGAAAAACATTTCCTTTTGTGGCAGCTGAAAATGATGCGACGACTTTTTATGAAACTTCTCTAGCCTTAAATAATTCTGTATCTTTCGAAGGCGGTAATGATGACGGGAATTTTAGAGTAAGTTATACAAATTTCAACCAGAAAGGTATTGTTCCTAATAGCCAGATTAAGCGTAATACTATCACATTTGGTGGAGATTACAACTTATCGAAGAAGTTTACAGTAGGTACTAGTGCTAGTGTAATCATCACAGATGGTCAAGGTAGATATGGTACAGGATATGACTCTCGAAACGTAAACCAGTCATTTAGACAGTGGTATAACGTAGGAGTTGACATGACAGATTTGAAGAAGTTTTATGAAGCAACGGAAAAGAATATTTCATGGAATCCAAAAGGAGTTAGTGAACCTAGTAAGGCAACAAACCCGAACTATTTTGACAACTACTACTGGACAGCATATCAAAACTATCAAACTGATAACAGGACTAGAACATTAGGAAATGTTGAGTTGAAGTATAAGCTTACGGATTGGTTGAATATCACAGGACGTGTTGCAACGGATAGATTTAGCGAAATTCGTGAAGAACGAATTGCAGTATCTTCAGTTGATGTTCCAATGTACAGCCGTTTTAACAAAGATTACAATGAGAACAATCTTGATTTATTTAGTAGTTTCACAAAGTATTTTGGAGACGAAACATATAGTGTAGGTGGCTTAATTGGTTTTAATGCTAGACGTAGAAATATTTCAACTATTTTAGCAGCCACAAATGGTGGTCTTGTTACTCCTGGTGTGTATGCACTTAGCAATTCTAAAGATGGTATTGAAGCACCTACAGAAGGTCTAACTACGATTGGCCAAAGAGGCTACTATGGGCAGTTAAATTTTGGCTATAACAACATGATCTATCTTGATATCACGGGCCGAAATGATGTAACATCAACATTACCGAAAGGCAATAATAGTTACTTCTATCCTTCTACCTCTTTAAGTTGGATTTTCTCAGAGAATGTCAGTTCTGATTTTCTAACTTTTGGTAAATTAAGATTGAACTATGCTGAAGTAGGAAATGATGCACGAGCATTATCTATCCTTAACACATACGTACCTGGAACTCCATTTAATGGAGAGGCTACAGCTTCTATAAGCCGTACCAGGAATAATGCAGAACTTGTTCCTGAAAGAACAAAAAGTTACGAAATTGGAATAGATGCAAAATTCCTCAAAAACAGAGTCGGATTTTCTGTTTCTACTTACAAAGCAAATACATATGATCAATTAATTCCTTTACAGACTTCTGCTGTTACTGGAGCAACTTTCCAATGGAAAAATGCAGGTAATATTGAGAATAAAGGAATTGAATTATTGTTAAACTTCGCACCTATCGCTAAAAGTAATTTTAGTTGGGATGTTGATGTTACTTGGGCAAAAAACCAAAATAAGGTTATTGAATTATTGGGTGACCAAGATAACATTCTACTTGCTAGTCTCCAAGGCGGCGTAACTATAAATGCAACTAAAGGTGAACCGTATGGTGCTATAAAAGGTACTAACTTTGTTTTCCATGATGGGAAAAAAATAGTAAAGCCAATGCCTGCTTCAATTGATGGTGGAACTTCTATGCGCTACGTTAAGTCAAATACACCAGAAGTTATTGGAAATGTAAATCCAGATTGGAAAGGTGGTATCACCAACAGATTACGTTACAAATCATTATCTATGAGCTTCTTAATTGATGTACAAAAAGGAGGAGATTTCTTTTCTTTGGATACATGGTACGGATATGGAACAGGCTTATATGATATTACAGCTGGTAATAATAAAAATGGTAAACCTAAACGTGATCTTCCTTCTGCTGGCGGTGGTATCTTTGACGATAATACTGTTATAAAGACAGGAGTGGATGAAGATGGTAATTCTATTTCTGATGGCACAGTAAACAATGCTGCCCTATTTGCTAGTGATTATAGATCAGCAGTCGGTTGGGTACTTGCTCCAAATGCATACCATATTTATGATGCTTCTTATGTTAAGTTGCGTGAGGCTTCACTTACATGGTCTTTACCTAAGTCTATTTTAGGCAATATGCCTGTAGGAGGAATTGATCTTTCTTTTGTAGGTAGAAACTTGTGGATCATAAGTAAGAATACACCATACTCAGATCCTGAAGCTGGTTTAAGCGCAGGAAATATTCAAGGCTACCAGTCTGGAGTATATCCTACCGTTAAAGAATATGGTGTTAATCTAAAAGTAAAATTCTAAACGATGAAAATGAAAAATTTAATAATCATTCTAGCGGCTATCGCCGTTGTTGGCTTAAGTGCCTGTAAGGATCTTACAGAACTTAATGTAGACAAAAAAAGACCCTCTATTGTTAGTTCTGCTTCATTAATCTCAAATGCTCAAAAGGTATTAGTAGATCGAATGACAAGCACAAATGTTAACAATAACTCTTTCCGCTTATGGGCTGAGTTTTGGGCTCAAACACAATACCCTGATGAATCTAATTTCGAACTTACTGAAAGAAACATCAATGGTCGATTGTGGAACACTCTGTACGTCAATGTAATTGGTAATCTTAGAGAAGCTAAGCGAATCAATTCGACAGAACCTGGCACGGACACAGAAAAAGCTGCTCAAGCAGCTATTGCTGATGTTTTAGAGGTGTACGCTTGGCATATATTAGTTGATGTATTTGGCTCTGCTCCATATACAGCTGCTTTTTCTGAGGAATTAACTCCAAAGTATGATACCGGTGATTTTATTTATGGCGAAATTTCTAAACAATTAGATAATGCTATTGCCAATTTAGGTAATGATAGTGGTCTTGGAACTGCTGATCTGATTTATGGTGGTGATTCTGCTGCTTGGAAAAGATTTGCCAATTCCTTAAAGTTACGTATGGGTATTAGATTAGCTGATGGAGCAAACGTTTCAGAAGGACAGAGAATGGTTGAAGAAGCTTTTGCTTCTGGAGTCATTCTTTCTAATGACCAAAACGTCAACTTTAACTACTTGTCTTCTCCACCGAATACAAATCCATTATGGGTTGATTTGGTACAAAGTGGAAGAAATGACTTTGTTGGTTCTAATACGCTTATTGATTATATGAACAACTTGAATGACCCTCGTATTGGTAAATATTTTGAGGATAATTTAGGTGCAGGTGTATATGAAGGTGGAGTTTTTGGATCAGGAAATTCTTTTGCTGGATTTTCTCATGTTTCTCCGACTATCAAAGATCCTGAATTTCCAGGCAGTCTTTTTAATGCTGCTGAAGTTCACTTTTTATTAGCAGATGCTGCAGAAAGAGGATTTAACGTAGCTGGAAATGCTGAAGCACATTATAATATGGGTGTAACAGCTTCTTTTCTAGAATGGGGTCTTGATGAGGCTGCTGCAACTACATACTTAGGTACTAGTGATGTAGCTTATTCCTCTGCTCCTGGTACTTGGAAAGAAAAGATAGCTATGCAAAAATGGTTAGCTTTATATAATAGAGGCTTTGAAGCATGGTCAACGTATAGACTTTATGATGCACCTGTTATGAATGTAGCTGCGGATGCAGAAATGACACCTCCTTCAAGATGGATATTCCCTAATACAGAGTATTCATTAAATGAAGTGAATTTAAAAGCTGCTGCTGCAACTTTAGGTGGAGATTCTCCGACTACTAAAGTATTTTGGGATAAACAGTAATTCCTAAATTAAATACTTCTTATAACTGCCCTGTGTTTTTTTTAAACACAGGGCAGTTTTTTGTCCCCTATGAGACAATATCCTAATAGCAAAAGACTTATCTTTGAATTATCAATGTAAAAAGAAATAGTTATGAAACCATTACTTTTACTCTTTGCGGTCGCTCTTTTTTATTCTTGTACAAAAGAATCACCAACTATAGCAGGAACTAACACAACTAAACCATTAACTGAAAGCAACTGGAACATACCACAGAGTCAATTAATCGGGGAATTAAAACCATTTCCAATTATTAACAACCCGACCTACAGTACAGTCACTCAAAATATATGCAGAGACACAAATAGTAGAGTTGTTTTATATCAATCTAATAACCAAATTTATGCTTTTCCAAATGACGAATTATACATCGAAGCGGTTAATGATATTATTAATAATCTACCTATCTCTATCACCTACTGCCCGATTACAAAAAGTGCAATCGGCATTAATAGACTAAATGGAGATGACACATTGATCATTACGGCTTCTGGTTATCTCTATAAAGAAAATATGGTACCAATGGATGTTAATAGTCAAGTATTATGGTCACAAATGACACAAGAACCTATTAAAGGCGAGCTTCATTCTATAAATAACATCCCTATAGTCGAAGTAGATTGGAAGGAAGTTGTTGCATGCTTTCCAGATGCCAAAGTCTTTACTGCGGATTCTGTTTCCGAATGTAAACATTTACCCATAACTGAAGATTCTTACATTGAACTAAACACAAATAACCAAATCAACCCTAAAACAAGATACTATGGGGTTGTTCTACCAAAACAACGTGTTGCATTGTACAGTTATACTCATTTTTCTAAAAATTGGGAGATAGCTCCAATCTGGATAAACAAACAAGCTTTCGTAATTGGTAATAAAACAAAAAAAACTATTGTTGCTTATTACTCTAAATATAAATTTGAACCCCTTCAAAATGAATATCCTATTGTAATGAAGGATGAAACAAACAGTTATTGGAATATTTTTGGAGAAGCCGTTTCTGGTCCAAGACTAGGACAAAAGCTCACACAACCGTTGGCTTATGTAGCTAGAGGACAAGCTTGGCTAGATTTATTTCAAGACGTTCAATTAAAAAATTAATACCGAATCTCATACCCATATCCCCCTCCCTTATCTTTCGATATCTCTTTTTCTTTTGCCACTGTTGTATAGCTAATTTTCGTAATCACCTTAGCAGTATTTTTAATTTTTTGTTGGCTATTGCCCGCTAATCGAAAATGGATTTTTATACTTTTATTATGTTTTAGTTTCAGCCCTCGGGTCTTTTTAACATTGAATTTAAATTGCTTTACTAGACGAATGGCCTCTTCATCGCAGCCATGCCCAAGCCCGTGCAATACTTTTGCGCTGATGACCGTACCTGTCTCATTGACGATGTATTTTACGTGTACAGAGCCTTGTATTTTTTGTTCTAATGCTTCCTTGGGATAGACCAGATTTTCTTTGACATACTGACGCAACGCTTTTAATCCACCAGGATAAGTAGGCTGGTGGATAAAATTATTTTTTCGTTTCATGGCTGGTCATTTTATTTACCATTCTTCTAGCAGGAAGTAGTCTAATGGACACCCGCTTCGTATTTGCGGTAGGCCTTACGAACTTGATCTTGCAAATCTACTTCTATAACGGGTAATCCTTGTGGATGGGTTACAGTATTATGCTTAGAATTTGCCTTAAATGACGTTTTTGTCGTTTCCTCAATAAAGTTGAATTTGCATTCTAATAAAGTCAAATCTTCTGAATAGGGCACTTGGACATATCTTTTTGCGCCCGCTAATAATTTAATGGCATCTCCATCACCCGTATGATGTGCAAAAACGAGGTTGGGATCATGAATATTAATTTTGGAGATGACACTGTGATCCTTTCGGCACATATTTAATTCCAATGCCCGTTTACTTGCCCAGTTTTTAGTCGGTACACCCATTCTTACTTTTTTAACGGAAGTTTGGACTTGCTTGCCCTTACGTGAAAACTCCATCACAACCACTGGCTCGTACCCAAAAATATTATCTCTGTCTGTACCGGGTGCGATACTCGCTGTTCCTAAATCTGTCAGCTGCCGATAGTGGTCATTGATGACACTACTACATGCTGTTTTAAAGTCACGAATAAGCGCATCTCCGTCGTCTTGCATGATGCAAAGCCCGCCTTTAGAGCGATAAAAGGTTCTATTATTGGCGTCAATAAATGGAGAACAATCATCTGTTCCATATCCATTCGCTTGTGCAAATTTAATACAAGCTGTATCTGAATCAAAATACACGTTTTCTTCTGCCATATACCAATTCACTCCTTGATAATTCTTTAATACAGAGCAGTTGCCCCGACCAACTCCAATCTGCTCATTGAACACCTCGCAGCCTTCTAGTGTCGAAAACATATTGGCACCCGAAGTCGGTTGATAACAAACACAGCCCATATACTCATCACTTAGGTTAAAAACAGCATGAGCCGTTTCATGTACTGCCGTTCCAATATTATAGCTTTCTGAGGTAAATAAATTGCTAGATAAAAAAGTCAAATTCCCCATTAGATAAGCACCATCTTTAAAAGGTTGGCGGTGCAATAAGCCATAGGCATCTATCCCATCCAAGCCTTTTCCCGTAAGGAAACTGGGAAAAATCTCTTTCCGCAAGGCGGCGTAGGCAATATCATGTCCATTGACTTCTTCAGTTGTATAATAGAAAGCCCATTTGTCTTTATGCGGTTTTATCATATTATTCTTAAAATAACCTTCGTACACTAGATGCTCGACATCCTTAAAGTAACCCTTCCAGTCATTTCCAAAATCAATGTCTTTTAGAAAAGCAATATTAATCGACTGGGTCATAATCGTTGGGGTCGTGGAATACAACAATATTTTATCATTTGGCCAAGGAGAATCGCCTGCATCAAAGGTAGCAAATCGAGCTGATACTCCACCTTGTACGTTGGTAATGTGAAAAATATACTCTATATTCTTACCCGAACCAAAAGCTTTTTTGGGTGTATAAGATAAATCAACCTCATCTTTTGGATATTTGAAATCCCAAGTCTTTTGGTGTCCCCAAAGTCCTCTTGGTCGACGTTTTTTGGAAGGTATGCCTTGTTCATTGCGATAGAGGTCATATTCATAAACAAATAATTCTACTTTGGCTATTAAGGACTCATCCCAAGCATTAATTTTAAACGTTGTTCTTTCACTATTGGTTGGATGAATAGGACTATGATACCAGGCTTCAAAAACGGTTTCTGTGTCCTCGGTTGGAAGGGGAATTCTAGGTACTGCCTTTTTGTTACAAGGTTGAATCCATAAAATGGATAGTAAAAATGGTATGAATAAAAGTTTCATCAGCATACGATTTCAAAAAGACGTGAATAAAAGGGGCAAAAAAGGACTCCAAAGCTGCCCATATATAGGCTAAACGCACAGGATAGCATCCTATTGCTAGATACATAGTCGCCAAAATAGCAATATATCCTGAAATTTCAAGGATAAAGCAGCGTATTTAACATCTTCTGTATTTATAGGAGTGAAATACAACATGTTGATACAATCATCATAAAATCTAATAATGAAAAATTTACTCTTCTTTATCTTCCTTGGAATACTCACTTTTGCAGCTTGCAAAAAAGAAAATTTTGAGACATTCACGCCACATACAGGAGGATTCGATAGCAAAACTATAACAGCTTCTTTCTCCGGAATAATAGTGGATGAAAATGAAAAGGGATTGGCTGATGTCACCGTTACCCAAGGTAACCAATCAACGACCACAGATAAAAATGGTATCTTTTTTTTCAACAAGATATCCGCTACAAATACAAAAGCTTATTTTAAAGCCAATAAAACTGGCTACTTTCATGGTTCAAGGACGATTTTTGCGCAAGCGGATCAAAACCATCAAGTCCGGATAAAAATGTTACCCAATAATTCAATTGCAACCATTAATAATAGTTCTGGTGGAGAAGTCATTTTACCGCAAGGTGGAAAACTCAAATTTGATGCGGGAGATGTAGCTCTGCCAAATGGGAACCCTTATTCCGGAACAGTCCATGTAGCAGCACATCGTATAGACCCAACACAAGCTAATGGTCGTTTTGAAATGCCCGGAGACCTCAGAGGTATTACTAATGAAAATAAAAATGTTGTCCTACAATCCTTTGGCATGATGGCTGTAGAATTAACCGATCCTTCTGGCAATCTTCTTCAAGTGGCTCCAAACCAAACAGTAGAGATGAGCTTTGATGTACCCACATCGCTTGTATCAAGTGCACCTTCAAGTATTCCCCTTTGGTATTTTGATGAATCAACTGGCGATTGGAAAGAAGAAGGTAGCGCTACCCTTACGGGAAATACATACAAAGGTGAGGTCTCTCATTTTTCTTTCTGGAATTATGATGCACAGTTTGAAACGGTTTTCTTTGAAGCGAACTTTATAGATGAAGCTGGAAACCCTCTAGTCAATCAAATAATTACCATTACCTTGGATGGATGGACTTCTTATGGTGTAACTAATGACGATGGTTGGGTCGGTGGACTTGTGAAAGCGAATGCGACAATGCTGTTAGGCATGATTAATACTTGTAACCAAGATAAACTTTTACAAGAATTTACCACAACAAGTGCTGATATAAACTTGGGCGTTATTACCGCCATCATAGACAATATGATTACCTATAACGTAACAGGTACTGTCATCAACTGTGAATCCTTACCTATCACAAACGGATACCTCAGTATCCAAACCCCTAATTGGTATAGCCACTATGTAGTAGGCATAAATGAATCAAACAATTTTTCCTTTGTGTACACATCTTGTGATGAATCCAATTCCATAGTAGCTACGGGTTACGATTATGATAACTTTGTACAATCTGAAGCAATGACTTTTAGTCTATCATCCAACTCAAACATAGGAGAAATCCAAGCCTGCGACATCGTTATTGATGAGTTTTTTACGCTCTTCTACCCTTCAGCTTTAACCGGAAATGATACGACGACAACAATGATTCCTCCAAATCTTTGGCTAGGAGGTCAATTAGATTCATACATACAGATAGGTGGTGATAATATGCAATTAGAAGCTATAACCTTTATCGCTGATATTGAGGGCTTAACAGATGTTGTTCCAACCACTTATTCTAGTACAACAGTATCTATACAACATACAGCTTTAAATATCGATACAATCTATTACGCTCAATGCTTTATTGAAATCACCAAATTCCCCGAAAATATTGGTGAATTCTTGGAAGGTAATGTAACATCTAAAGGTTCAGCACCCATTGTTACAGGCTCATTTAGAATCAAAAGAACTCAGTAGCGTTTTTTAAATTGTGATTTAAAGGGGCGGATTTATTCCGCCCCTTTTTTTATTTTCAAACAAACTATTCGCCTCATTTTACCGTTTTAGACGCTTATGAGATGGTTTTTTATTCTATTCTTACTGACTTCTACCCTACTTCCTGCACAATATAGCTTGGAGATCAATTGTTCCGACTGTAGTGAGAGAAAGTTTAAATCCGAATTCAAAGATTCCCTTTCAATCATTCAATATTTGCAGCAGCAACGTATTCAATTTTTAGGGGAAGGATTTGCGGAAGCCTCTTTTGATTCTTTACAAGTCGATAGTACCTTTTACTCAACTTATTTACATTTGGGTAATACATACAGTCTAGCCCTCTTAAACTTAGATTCTATTCCGCCCCTATTGCGCCCTTTACACTACTCGCTTGCGCAAAAAGAAGCTAAATTCTCTCCATTAGAACTTAGCGCTTATCTCCAAAATATCGTATTACTGGCAACTCAAAATGGCTATCCGCTAGCACAAGTACATCTGGATAGTATTCAACTAAACAACAACCGCCTTTCAGCAAAATTAATTTTACAAAAAGGTTTTCATATTCAATATGGACAATCCAACATCAAAGGAAATACGGGTATTAAAAATAGTTTTATTCATCAATACTTAAACATTGAGCCTGGTAAACCTTTTAACATAGACCACCTAGACAAAGTAACCAAACGCATCAACAACTTAGATTTTATGGAGCTAACAGCCCCTCCGAATATTCGTTTTCATGGAAGTGAAGCCATTGTCACTTTAAATCTTAAAGAAAAAAAAGCAAATCAATTTAATTTTTTAATAGGGGTTTTACCTAACAATACCGAAACCAAAAAACTGCTACTAGTCGTAAATGTGTTATTAGATTTTAAGAATATGTTGGGTTATGGGGAACGGTTCTATTTAAAATTTGACCAGACAAGACCTCTGACACAGCAACTAGACTTAAAGGTTAATTTTCCATATCCCTTTAAACTACCAGTGGGTTTAGAAGCAGATTTTGACCTGTACAAAAGAGACACCAACTACCTAGATGTTGCTAGCCAATTAGCCGCACAATACTATTTAAAAGGAAATGACTATTTAAAATTTTACTGGCAAAATAAAAGCTCTAACTTATTGACAATCAACAAAACACAATTAATTATATCAAAAAAACTACCCGATAATTTGGACTACAAATCCAATCTTTTTGGACTAGAATATGGTCTCTCCAAAGTG
>JAJRQS010000397.1 GCA_024280135.1 Bacteroidota bacterium
TTGAAACTGTGTTTTCCAATAGTAAAAACCCCGTTTTGGAATGAGTTTGTTTTTGGCGCAAGCACCCAATAAAATTACAAATAGAAATCCAACCCATAGTTTTTTCATCTAGAACAAAGTTAGGACAATGTCATCAAAATAAATTACTTTTTGTTCAGGATTCCATAAGAAGATTTTAACCTTATCGACTTCTTTTCCCTTCGGTAATTGGACATGATAAAATTGCCGAGTCCATTTATTTTCCATTGGTTTGATGGGGTAGCTTTCTTGTGCTACTTCTTGGTCTTCAAAATAATAAACGATCCCTAATTTTACTTTTTCCTCAGTATCCTTCCCATAAAAAAAACCTTCAAATACGATATGCTTAAAATCTAAATAAAGATCCTCCCACATAAACGTGGGCCCATACTCCTCCGTCAAGATACCACTATAATCACCAGCATAAATAATGTCGGAAGTGGTTTCCATCGTATTGAACCAACCCTCCGTTGGGTCGCCAGATTCAAAATCTATAATGGATTCTAATGCGGGTTCTTTATCCGTTAATAGTTGCCAAACCTTTTGCTTTTTATTTGGGGGTTGAAATTTAAATACGGATAGTTTTTTATTTCCATCGATACGCAGTAAGCGACTGATTAAGCTTGGGACATCCGCTAATACTTCCAGAAAGTAAGTATTTTGCTGCACGACGTAATCAATGTCATAATCATAAAATTTTTCTATTTTTTCTTTTCGAGTTGTAGTCGTAGAATAACCCTTTCTGTCCATCAGGAGCAAAGGCTCGTTCGGTGAATACCCATCTATTGCTAATACAATGTCATCTCTTGATATTCCAATTGAATCCAAATACACATCTGCACCTGTATAATTGAAAATAGTGGTCTCTCCAGTCCCTCCAAGGGTTAGGTTGTTTTTAAATTCTTGTATTTTCTTACTGTCGATACCTGCCCCAATCAACAGCGCAAGACCCATGATGGGTAATAAAACTCGAACCACTTTAATTCGTTCTGTTAGCCCAGAAATTCCAGCTAAAAATAATAGTATTATACCCAAATGAAAACTATCAATGTAATAGTATTCATGGTGAATAAATTGACGCATCATCAAGATAAAAAAAGCAGCTCCAGCTAAAAGAAACCATATAGCTATCCGAAGTAGTATGTTTTGTTGTTTGGTTTGCAACTCTCTATTTAAGCCATATATAGCTATTCCTATCAAGCTAATTCCTAATAGAAAATAATGATAATGAGTCATTAATTCTAGATGCCATTTACTCCAAATCATCCCAGTTAATTCTTTTGCATCCGAAATATTGAGAGGTGGCATCAACTCGTTTAAAAAGATAGTTCCATAGGTTTTGTTCAGATAAATTTTGTAGATATTAGACAAAATGATTAGCATGAAAGCAAGGACAAAAGCACTCAGTTCTTTTGGTTTGAAAGATTTTTCTTTTATCCAGAAATATAACTGCTCCAGAAATAATCCTAAAAGAAAAATACTAAAAGTAGTTCGGACTAAAGCAGACAATAACATAAAAAACAAGGCTAGATAAAAATGTTTATATTGTTTGTTTTTTCGAAAGGATAAGTAATAAAATAAACTAATAAACGCTGTGGATAATGCTGTTGTTGAAGGAAGGAATCCTGCTTGGTAGTAAGCCAAAATAGGCATCAAAAAGGTAAAGCCAACCACCATTAAACTTTTTGAATAAGATCGAGTGATGAGCTTGGAGAGTCTAAATAAATATAAATAACCAATCCAACTTACCAATAAGCTATACAACCGGAATACCATTGGGTTTTTGGTGCCTAGCAGTTTCATTAAGATGGCCGCTAGGTATTCATGAAGTGCCAAATCAACTCCAGTGACGCCAACACCCTCCTTCGTAATGAGGTTAAAAGTCTGTGGCTTAAATAAATTAAAGTTGTTATCTAAAAATCCATACGCTAAAGCAAGCTTATCAGACTGTGTCCAAGCATGGTTGTAGCATGGAAATAAGGAAATAATATCTTGGTAAAACAAGACGCTTAAAGCGCCCAACAAAAGCAATAATATTAAATATTGTGCAATTCTGGGCATAGAAAATTAAACTTCTTCAGCTTTCATTTTTTCGGCATTCTCCGCTATTTGAAGTGCTTCAATGATACCACCAATATCTCCTTCAATAACTTTGTCCAAACTATAAAGTGTTAGATTAATACGATGGTCTGTCAATCTGTTTTGTGGAAAGTTATAGGTTCTAATCTTTTCAGAACGATCGCCCGAACCAACCATAGATTTTCTTTTGGAAGCTTGCTCACTGTCTGCCTTATTGCGCTGTGCATCTTGGATTCTTTGATAGAGTTTTGCCATACAAATATCTCTATTTTTATGTTGACTACGACTATCGGTACTTTCAGCAACGATGCCCGTCGGAAGGTGAGTGAGTCGCACCCCAGATTCTGTCCTATTCACGTGCTGCCCACCAGCTCCACTGGCCCGAAAGACATCCATTCTTAAATCATCTTTTCGGATGTTTATTTCTTTTTCTTCTACAATGGGGATCACTGCGACTGTTGCTGCTGAAGTATGAACCCGACCTTTTGTTTCGGTGGAGGGTACTCGTTGTACTCGATGCACCCCTGCCTCAAATTTTAGCAAGCCATATACATTTTTGCCTTTGACTTCGAGTACCACTTCTTTGTACCCACCAGCAGTGCCTTCGTTAAGTCCTAGTATCTCAACTTTCCATTTTTGGTCCTCAAAAAACTTAGAGTACATTCTGTAGAGATCTCCTGCAAAGATACTGGCTTCATCACCACCCGTCCCGGAACGAATTTCAAAAATGATATCTTTTTCGTCTTCAGGGTCTTTTGGGACTAGTAATAATTTTATCTCCTCTTCAAGGCTGGTTTTTAAAGCTTTGAGGGAGGTTAGTTCTGCTTTCGCCATCTCTTTCATTTCAGGATCTTCATCCTTTATCATTTCGCTGGCCTCTTCAATCCCTGCTAGTACGTTCTTATATTTATGAAAGGCATCCACGACAAGCTTCAATTCTTTATAATCTTTACTGTATTGCACATAAGCCTCTTGATCACTTGCTACTGAAGGATCAGACAACCGTTCTTCGACGTGGTGAAAACGGTTTTCAATGGCTTCTAACTTATCTATCATGGTGTTGGTGGATTTCAAAGGCAAATTTAAGCATTTTTATGGAGATGCAGTTATGCCCAGCAAATCAATCCGGTGTGTCTCTTACTTCTTACAACTTGTCGGGCATTTTAATGTGACTAAAGCCGTCTTTTGTTTACTTTGCCTCGTCCGTCGGTTTAACCGACGGCAAAGATTGACCATAATTGCGTTCAATAAAAACCACCGTCCAGATCCCAAAGGTGTAAGCGACTAAATCTTCCCAGGCAAAAGAAGTTCCAATAATAATTCTCGCCAATTTTATATCTTGTAGGCCCAACATATTCACTAACTTAAAATATTGTAGAAATTCTAGCACAAAAGAAAAGATTAGTACGCCAATTGCAATCTTAAACCAATCAATTTTTAAGAAAGACATGAGTAAACAATACAGCAAGATAACAACTAAAAAATCTCCGAAAAAGGGTCGAATAAAGGAGTCATGTACATACATGCCGATATAAATCTCTATTAATAATAGAATAATGAATGCTAAGAAATATTTTTTCCGAAAGGTAAACATGAATACAATGTTTTTTATGAGGCACAAATTAACGAACTTCTTGTATATTTACCCATAAAA
>JAJRQS010000398.1 GCA_024280135.1 Bacteroidota bacterium
TCCGAACGTTCTAGGTGTATTTCTACTATTGACCAAGGTGCTTTTAAACCAATCGCAGCCGCAAATAATTCTATTCCTTCCATTCACAAATATAGGTATTTTTCTTAAACCCACTATAAATCGCCATGAACCAGTTTTAATACTAATTATATGCTTCAAATCTCTTTTTTCGACAAATGGTCAATCTTTTTCTTATTCTTTTTAGGCCAGACTATGACCACCCATGCTCAACCAAGCCCCGTTCGAAATACCTTATCTATAAAAGCTACAGACCTCATTAACTTAGGCCTACATGTCGATTATCAACTTCAACTAAATAAGAAACAGCTATCACTCTACTTTTCAACGGGTATTCAATACCATCATAATCTCCCAAAAACGATTGGAATAAATCAAAAGCTAACAAATTTTTATACAGCAAAAGTTACTGGAAGTGCGTTGAGTTTTACACAACATAACGAAGTTATAGGTTCAATTTTTCAAAAGGATGTAATTGAATACTACCATAATACGACTTCATACGCCATATACAATACCATTAAACCAAAGGTAAGTATTCCCTTGGGAATAGGATATAGAAACACCTTCAATCAAAAATCAAAAATCAAATTTTTCTACAGCCTTCATTCATATCTTATCACGCATCTTGGGCAAGTACTGGATACAAAAACTATTATTCGAAACGATGTGACCCCACCCAGTACAATTTCAGAAGGATACCGAATTGTTAATTTTAAGGAACAAATTGAGAGTAAATCGGGCCTAAAATTCACCTACAGCGTGAGCTTCAACCTAGGTTTCCGATTTGATGTTTTTAAAGATTATTTTTTAGAACTCATTCCTGAATATGGTTTTTATACGGGCACCCTTGAGCCTACTATCCAATACCATGGCATTCACCAACATACAATGGCAAGATTGGTCATTTCGGTTGGGGAGTATTTATAATATTTGAAAAGGTTTTAGGGCGTGGGTGGTTTTAGGGTTTTACAACAAATCAGACTCAAAAGCCTGTAATTTTGAAACTGCTATCATCAGGGTAGGGCGAAGGGAAAGGGAGAGGAGAAAAATTCGTGAATTCGTGGCATTCCTCTCCAAAGGTAAAAGACGAAGGGTTTGGCAGAAAAAACACCAATCCTTCATTTGAGCAGCTTCCTAGAAGATTAAACTACCAATCCGCACCATGTTAGCCCCTTCCGAAAGGGCTATTTGATAATCTCCTGACATCCCCATTGACAAATATTGAAATACCTCTGGCTTAAAATGGCCGCTTTTCTTTAATTCATCGAAAAGGTCTTTCAAAGCCCGAAATTCGAGTTTTACTTGTTCCTGGTCCTTGACGAAGGACGCCATCCCCATTAGACCACAAACTTGAAGATTGGGCAGTGCAGCGATTTCACTAAGCAAAGATTTCTGTAACAATGTGCTAGGGTCAAAACCCTGTTTTGCCTCTTCTTGCGCAACTTTCGCTTGGAGTAACACCTCTATGGTTCGATTCACTTTTAGCGCTTCAGCACTGATTTTCTTGAGTAGTTTCAGGCTGTCGCCTGCATGGATAAGCGTCACGAAAGAGGCGATGTCTTTCACTTTATTGGTTTGGAGGTGTCCTATTTGGTGCCATTGGATGTCCTTTGGGAGAGCAGCTTGTTTTTGCGTAAGCTCCTGTACTCGATTCTCTCCAAAAACACGCTGCCCTAATGCATATCGTTCCAAAATAGCCTCATGGGACTGCGTTTTGGAGACGGCCACGAGTACTACCTTTTTTTGGTCTAGGGATGCTTTGACTTGCGTAAAAATACTTATCGAGCCCATAAATTTGTTCTTTTTCGTTGAAAGTCAAGGAGAAAGGTATATAAAAATAAAAAAATAACTATCTTTGCCATTGTCCTTGCTGGAGCAAATTTACTAGCTATTTTTGCCGCAAGGCTAATAAAACGGAAAAATAAATCGTTATATATTTCTTTTTCCTATTTGACTAAACGAAACGAACCTACAAAATCATGAATTTTAATCCATTGTTTTTACAGAAGGCAGCAGAAGGAAGCACCAATGTTTTGAGCATTATTACGAAAGGAGGTCCTTTAAGTATTGGCATAGTGCTCGTCATCTTGGCGATGTCTATCGTCGCAGCCTACATATTCTTTGAACGTTTTGCTACGATAAAGCGAGCGACACAAGTCGATGAAAATTTTATGAATAACATTCGTATGAATGTACAATCTGGAAACATCCAAGCGGCTGTTGCCTTATGCAAAACGCAAGATTCTCCTGTGGCACGAATGGTTGAAAAAGGCTTAATGCGTATTGGAAAACCATTACGTGATATTGATGCCGCTATCGAAAATATTGGAAATTTGGAGCTTTTCAAGCTTGAAAAAAACCTTTCGACTTTAGCGAGTATTGCCGGTATTGCCCCGATGGTTGGTTTCTTAGGTACGGTTACGGGTATGATCATGGCATTCTACACAATGGCAACAGCCGAAAATGTAGGACCAGGTGAATTAGCTGGTGGTATTTATCAAGCCTTGGTAACAACTGCTTTTGGGCTAGTCGTGGGTATTTTGGCTTTGGCTGGGTATAACTTCTTGGTGGCGATGGTTGACAAAGCAGTATTTAAGATGGAGCGTTCGACTACGGACTTCATGGATTTATTGCAAGAGCCTTCCTAAACTCAGATCATGTCTTTAAAGAAAAGAGCAAAAATATCGCCGGAGTTTAGCATGTCGTCCTTGACGGATATCATCTTTCTATTGTTGATATTTTTCATGTTGACTTCAACTATGGTGAATTTGGACAATTATGATCTGCCAGAGTCTGATTCTAAAACAGTTGCACCCGTAAACATTACGATTGGTATTCGCAAGGATAATACTTGGCAATTTAATGGAAACACGATACTGAAAAACCAGATAAATAGTAAGGTCAAAAAAGCACTGGCTTTGCAGAAAAACAAAAAGAATGCGACGATTACTATCGTTGCCGAAAAAGGGGTACCCTTCAAAAATGTCATGGCTGTCATGGAGGTCGCCAACAAATTGAAGATGAGAGCTATTATTGCGACTAAACCTATTACAAAATAAACCTAATGGCACTTAAGAAACGAGCAAAAATAACACCTCAGTTTAGCATGTCGTCTTTGACGGACATCATCTTTTTGTTGTTGATCTTCTTCATGCTGACTTCTAGCATCGTCACGCCTAATGCTTTGAACTTAAAACTACCTGGAAAAAGCAAGACAACCGTTACAGCTGATACTAAACCTTCAGAAATCACGATTGACAAGAGAGGCAAATATCGCTATGATGGAAGCAGGACAACAATTGGCAAAATCGGTCGGAAATTAAAAGCGCTTTCCCGCAAGGCAAAACCGCTTATAACCGTTTCGCCAGATAA